>JASFLR010000372.1:0-4403 GCA_050117995.1 Anaerolineae bacterium | reverse complement strand
CAGATGCTCGGGCAGGCGGTAGGTGTAGGTGACCGCGTGCGTGTGGTCATCCCGCACCGGATCGCTCCCTGGAGGAGGGCGGTAGTGGGTGGGACGGTTGACGACGACTTGGACGAACACTTGGTGCGTACCTACTACCCGGCAAGCTGCTCGGGCGAGGGCCTGTAGAGGGCCGCCGCCACATAGCCTACGGTGTATTGCCCCGGGGATCGAATGCCCGAGACATCGCCAGAGTTGGTCTGGTGAAGGATCTCGGCGGCACTTGCACCCAGGGCCTGAGCAGTGTGCATCGCGGTCAGGATGGGCATGCGACCACAGACTGTGCATCCTGGCGCGATCAGAAGCGCGGTGAGGCGTTCAAGGTCATAGGCACCTATGGCTTCTACGACCTGCCGGTCGCGGCGGACCACCTCTTCATAGTTCTCGATGTGATGGAGGTCAGAAGAGGCGACGAAGAGCACGCGCTTGCCCTCAGCGGCGCGCCGGCGCGAGATGACAGCAAGTCCGGCTGCCAGAGCCTGCGCTACAGCCGGATCATCCGACTGCAGCAGGATGGGCACCAAGGCAAAGCTGCCCAACTGGTGCTGAAGGAACGGGAGCTGGAGCTCCAGCGAGTGCTCCCGGTCACCGTGGATGCGGGGCAAGCGCACCCTGGCAGCCAGGTCGTCGATAAAGGCGTGATCTACGGGCACTTGTCCCAAAGGCGTCTCATAGGCGTCCTCGGCACTGGCGGCGTGGTCGCCCACCCAGTCGTAGTGGCTGGGTCCCATGAGCACCACAGTATCGACCCGGCGGCCCTGCAGTTGATGGTAGGCGTGGGCCGCAGTCTGGCCCGAATAGGTGTAGCCGGCGTGCGGACTGATCAGGCCCAGCACATCGCCCTCGAGCAAAGGTTCTTTGACGTTGGCAAAATAGCCGTCCAGCGTGCGTGCCAGCGCCTGACTGGTGCCGGGGTACCACGTGCCGGCCTTGGTTGCGTGCCTGATCTCTTTGGAACGGTTTACGGTCATGATTCTCCTACCTGCGCGTTGTGCGCGCGCTTTGCGCGGGAAGACTCGGTTCAGCCAGCGCACGATGCCTGGCCCATCCATTATAGCACAGATGTGCAGATCGGTGGAAAATGTCCAGCGCCAGCACAGGACCGACTGCCGTGCCCTTGACAGGCCGGGGCGCTCGGGTTATTATGGACGCCGACGGGCGGGGCCTGCAACGTGCGCCGCACCGCGAGGGAACGCCATACCAGAACAAGGGGTTGAACTGAAGAGCTATGGAAGATGGATCAAGGGTGAGCCTGGTCGTGACGGTCCACCAGCCAGATGAGCGGCTGGCAATGCTGGCAGAGGCCCAGGTTCCGGCGCTGGCGGCACGTTACGCGGAGATCACTGCCTATTGCTCAGCTGGCACGCACGAGAGGATCCTGCGCATCTTGCGTGCCCACGGCGCATCGGTCCATTTGGACGACAAGCCCCTAGCTGGGGTGTACGCAATTGGTCACGTGCGACGACGGGCGCTCCGGGCTGGCCTGGAGGCGGGCACGTCCCACCTGCAGATGTGCGATTTCGACCGGGCGCTACACTGGATGGCACACTATCCCCGGGAGCTACCGGAGGTCATTGGCGGTATAGCAGAGTTCGATCTCCTAGTGCTGGGTCGCACCGACCGTGCATGGGCGACGCACCCACCCTATCAGGCCCAGACGGAGCCGCTGTTCAACAGGATCTTTGCCCTGACTACGGGCCTGCCGTGGGATGTGGGCGCTGGCTCGCGGGGATTCTCGAGGCGGGGCGCAGAACGGCTGCTGGAGCTGTCGAAAGAGCCTACGATCGGGATTGATGCCGAATGGCCCCTCCTGTTGCTGAGCCAGGAAGGCTACGCGGTGGGTTACCGCGCCTGCGAGGGCCTGGAGTTCGAAACCGCGGACCGGTTTGCGGCCGAGATCGAGGCTGCGGGCAGCTATGAGGCATGGGAGGCCGAGATGAGCGCCGATCCTGCCCGGTGGGCGTTCCGCTTGAAGTTGGCGACCCTGATCGCCGAGGCTATCGTGCGCTACGGCAGGGTAAGCTAGGCCATATCGCCCAGCTCGTAAAGGATGGCAGCCGAAGCAGCAATGGCGGCGGTCTCTGCCCGGAGTATGCGCGCGCCGACGGTCACCGGCACCAGCTTGTAGCGTTGCGCAACATCGATCTCCTCGGGCGTGAACCCGCCCTCGGGCCCGATGAAAAGGTTAAGGGTAAACGGGGGCCGGGCCTGCTCGCGTCCCGGGGGTGCCTGTCTCAGAAGATCACGCATGCTGAGTTGCTGCTCTTCCTCCCAGAGGATGAGCGAAACACCGCCGGCCTGCCGGGCCTCTTCACAGGCCTGCGCGAATAGAAGCGCCGAACGGAGTGTCGGCTTTCTTCCGCGCCGGCACTGCTCTGCGGCCTCCTGGATTATCCACTCCCATCGCCGCCGCTTTTTCTCCACAGCGTCCAGATCAGAGACCACGCAACGGTCAGTGATGACGGGGACAAACTGGACTACGCCCAGCTCGGTGCACTTTTGCAGTATGAACTCAAAGCGGTTGCTCCGCAGGACACCCTGGTAGAGACTGATCTTGGTGCGTGGTTCGCGGGCCGCCAGCCGGCGGTGCAGGACCTCCCCTTTGACCAGCAGTTGGTCCACCGACGTCAGGCGCACCTCGATCTCCCAACCCGAGTTGTCGAGCACAATCACGCTGTCCCCGGGGCGCATCCTCAGCACACGGGCGATCTGGCGCGCCTGGGGCCCAGTAATCGTCACCTCGTTGTTCTGTATCCAAGCTGGCGGTACGAAGAATCGATGCATGGAGCTCACCTCCGGCGCGCAACCAGGGACACCCAGTCCTTCTCCTGGGCCCGCTCCACGACCCTGAGGCCAGCAGCCTCGAGCGACTCGGTAACGAGATGCTCCTGGGTATCGATCAGGCCGGCGGCGATCACAGCCCCACCGCGCGCCAGGCGGGCAACCAGCGCTGGGGCAAGGTCGATGATCACGTGGGCCAGGATGTTGACGAGGATCAGGTCGAACTGTCCGGATTCCAGCAATTCGAGGTTGCCATTTGCGACAAAATGGATCGGCACAGCGTCCCCACCTGGCAAGGTCCCATGTTGCACAGTGACCTGCCCACCGACGCCGTTCATGGACACATTCTCACGGGCCACAGATGCCGCGGACTGGTCTGCGTCGAGGGCCAACACCGAGCGGGCGCCGAGCTTGGCAGCGGCAATAGCCAGCACGCCGGACCCAGTGCCCACGTCGAGAAGGATGCCGCCCGGCGGGCAGTGGTCCTCCAGGGCCCGCAAGCAGAGACGGGTAGTGGGATGCAGTCCGGTGCCAAAGGCCATGCCGGGCTCGAGACGCAGGACGATTTCACCGGCTGCGGGCGCGTACTCTTCCCAGGCAGGCACAATGACCGTTCGCCGGCCGACGCGCTGGATCTGATACTGGCGCTTCCACGCCTCGGCCCAGTCTTTCTCCTCCAACACCCGGATGACCGGATCGGGGAGGGGATAGATCTGCCCAAGATGCCACAGACCCTCCTCTATACGCCGCTGTGCCTGAGAGGCCGGGCCACCGGCGGGGAGGTAGGTCTTGACGATTACTGTTTCAGGCTGAAGGTCGGGATCCAGTTCGTACTCGAATTGGTCCAACGGGAGCTCCACCACAGCATGCCCGTGACCGTAGCGGTTAAAGAGCTCGACCACAGCCTCGGCTGCCTCGCCGTCGGTGGTAACGCTGATCTCAAGCCAGTCCAATCGCGCTCCCGCAGATTCTGCCACGGACTAGTCCAGTCCAATGGCCTCTTTTACCCGCTCAAAGAGACCCTTTTCCGGCTGGTGCACGGCCTCTTTGCCCAGGGTTTTGCTCAATTCGGTGAGCAGTTCCTTCTGCTGCTGCGATAGCTTGGTAGGTGTAAGGACGTGCACCATCACCAACTGGTCGCCACGCCCATTCCTCTGCAGGTGGGGCACACCCTTGCCCCGCATCTTGAACACGTCACCGCTCTGGGTGCCAGCCGGGATGGCCAACTCCTCATCCCCGTCGAGAGTGGGCACCTTGAACCTGGCTCCCAGGGCTGCCTGGGCAACGTTGACGTCCAGTTGCAGAAGGATGTCGGTATCCTGACGATGGAAATAGTCATGCGGTTTGACACGCAGCACCACGTAGAGATTACCGGACGGACCGCCCCTCGCGCCTGGCTCTCCCTCGCCAGCCAGCCGGATGCGGGTACCACTGTCTACACCTGCCGGGATCTTGACCGAGATAGCCCGCTCGGCCTGGACGAGCTTGCGGCCCCGGCACTTGGTGCAGGGAGTGGTAACAATCTCGCGCTCGCCTTGGCAACGCGGGCAAGTGGTCACCTGCACAAAGGACCCCAGGAAGGT
>JASFLR010000371.1:0-4412 GCA_050117995.1 Anaerolineae bacterium | reverse complement strand
GACAATACGTACCAGACGAACCTGCCGGGTGTGTACGCTGTGGGCGATATCGCCACCTACGAGGGAAAACTGAAGCTCATCGCCACAGCGACTGCCGAGGCTGCGGTTGCTGTGAATTTTGCCAAGAACTACATAGATCCTTCATCGAAGGTTTCTCCAGGTCACAGCACGCACACGCTCAAGCAATAGCTATTGGAGATCCATTGAGGAGTATTTTATGACAGACATGCAAGAGTTCGCGTGGCAGCGCTATCCCCACGCAGAAGCCTACCTAAGAGAGCGATTTGACGATCTAGTGGCGACGATGCCCGATGCCCGCGCCTTCTCCTCCGCACTGCTGACGCAAACTGGCAGCCTACTCTTCGATTGGCTGGATCATCTGGTGCTGGTCGACGGAGACGTGCCGCGTCAACAACTAGAACAGCTTGGGTTCGAGCCGGAAGATGTACCTGCTGACGCGGGCAGCCAAGTGCTTTACCACCCTGGCGCCATCTTTCCTCGCATCCTTCTCCGCAACTCGGATTATAGAGAGCCGGGCGCCACATTGGCTGCAGCCATTCAGGTGGAGGATGTCGCTGCCTTCCTGATGGCCAATCACCTGCCGGCAACGATCGAGGGCACGACACTAAGCCCATTCCGCCGGGCCAGCCTGTGGCGTGATGACGGCCTCGAGTTCCAAGCCGTAGACCGCCGGGGACACTCGGGCTTTGTGCCTACAGAGATGCCAGCAGACTATCCCACGCGCTATCTGAACGCCTATGAGCGGTGGGCCACCCGCCCGCGTGACTTTGATGACGAGCGGAGCGGCATGGAACAGACGCTCCAGCTGGCACGCTCGTTGGTCAGCGAAATGGGCACAGACACGGCAGCTTGGATCGCCTTCTCTGCTGAACGCACCCACTGGCAGCAGCGCAACCACGCTGCTGAGGTACAGAAGGCGAACCAGGATCGGTTGGGGATGGGCTGGGCCAACCACGATCATCATACCTTCCGCAGCTCACGCCATGTCTTCCCGCTACTCGTACAGATCTTGGAGACCTTTGGTTTTCATCCCCGCGAGCGTTTCTATGCCGGCGCACAAGCCGGCTGGGGCGCACAGGTGATGGAACAGCCCGTCTGCCGCTTTGCTGTCTTTGCCGATGTGGACCTGACGCCTGAGGAGGTAGAGGGAGACTTTGCCCACAATCCGCTGCCCTCGCTGCAAGACCTGGGAACGGTCGGCCTCTGGTGTGCGCTCCACGGCGAAGCCATGCTCTCAGCGGGCCTGCACCACCTTGCCGCACGGTTCGACTTTGATGCAGCTGCCGAGCACCTCGCCAGCCAGGGCGTGGACTTTATGCGGCCTTTCAGCGACTTTCCCTACCTCCGCCAGGCGTTCTCCCGCGGTGAGCGATGGCAGGTCGATACGAGCCGGCTTGATCGATTGGTAGCGTCCGGCACGATCGATGAAGAGCAGCGGACAGTGTTCACCGAAAAGGGTGCCATTGGCAGCCATCTCGAGAACATCCAGAGGGGCGAGGGCTTCAAGGGCTTTAATCAGCAAACCATTAGCGATATTATACGGCGCACCGACCCACGAAAGTAGAATTGCCCCGGCGGCATACCGCTGGGGCCCTCAGAACGAAAACGAATCTCTGCAGGTGCAACAGAGCCCCCGGTAGCCCGGGGGGCTCTGTTCGATCTGCCCTAACGGACTGCCTCGGGGACGTAAGGTGTGAGCTTTTGCTCGGCAAAGATAGGGGCCAGCCTGGCAAAACGCTGCCTGCCATCGATCACAGGGATCGCAGGCCAACCATCCCCGATCAGGGGACGTGCATAGTCGATGAACTCCTCAGTCACATCCAGCCGGCTCTCGGCTATCCACGAACAGGGAAATGCGCGCTCGGAATTCGCCACCAGTTCCAGTGGGACCTTGTCGTAACGAACGCTGTAAATCCGTCCGGGCTCCCTCAAAATGGTCGACATGTAGCCCGAACCATCCTCGATCGCAATCTGGGCCGCCTTCTGGCCTACGCGATAGGCCTCCTCCATGTCAACGGTCGAAGCGTAGATCATATTGTGACGCTGATCTGTTCCAGGGACGTTGCCCCTTGCGGCTCCCCGTGCCGGCAAGCCACTTTCGTTGAGATAGTTCACCACTACCCGCTCAACCGTGGTCTTGCTCGATGAAAAGGTCGTGTGACCAAAGGGGTCCTTTGCTTCGCCCAGTTCGCCCACGGGAAAGCCCTCGCTGATAACCAGCAGACAGCGACCGTTCTCGCGCACCTGGTCATTCACCGCGTCCGACAGGTCCGCCAGCGAGATTGCGGACTCGGCCATCGCAATTAACAGTGGCATCTCGTGGTCGGGATCGGCAAGGCGAGCCGCTGCCGGTATGAATCCTATCTTGCGTCCCATGGCCTGCATCACCAAGACAGGATCGGCCGGGCAGGAACCGGCATTCTCCTCGTTCACGTTCTGCATCGTCAGCGCCCAGTATCGCGCCACGCTTCCATAGCCAGGAGTATGGTCGATCAGCTCGAACGCCGAGTCGCCCACATCGTTGTCAATCGTCTTGGGCACGCCCACGGCGACCAGATCCAGCCCGCGGTCCGCTGCGAGTTCTGCCACCTTGTGGGCGGTGTCCATACTGTCATTGCCCCCGTTGTAGAAAAAGTAACCTACGTCGTGCGCCTTGAAGACTTCCACAACACGGGCAAAATCCTCCTCCTGACGGCTTTTGAGCTTGTAACGACAGGTACCGATGGCACCAGCGGCAGGCGTGGTGCTCAGCAACTGCAACTCCTCCTCCGGCTGCGCGGACAGATCCAGCAGTTCCTCCTTCAACACACCTTCGATACCGTGATATCCAGCGTATATCGTGCCAAAGCCTGCAGGGTAGGCGCGGCAGCCGTCGACAACGCCTCGCAGCGAAGCATTTATCACAGGTGTAGGACCGCCGCTCTGGGCTACGACCACGTTCTTCGGTCTACTCATCTCGCCATGATCCTCCCATCGGAAGCCTACGCTGTATAGGTCTCAGCGGACGTGGCTCCGCCCCGGCCCGTCCAGTCTGTGTGGAAGAACTCGCCGCGCGGCTTGTCGACGCGCTCGTAGGTGTGAGCGCCAAAGTAGTCCCGTTGCGCCTGGAGGATATTGGCCGACAAGCGAGGGTTGCGATAGCCATCATAATAGGCCAGAGCACTGCTGAACGCCGGCACCGGAAGGCCATTCTGCGCAGCAATGGCCACCACCCGGCGCCAGGCAGCCTGGCTGCGATCGATGGCGTCCTTGAAATACGGCGCCAACAACAGGTTTGCCAATCCTGCATCGCGATCGAATGCCTCTTTGATACGTTCCAGGAACTGGGCCCTGATGATGCAGCCCTCGCGCCACAGGAGCGCGATCCCGCCAAACTCGAGGTCCCAGTCATACTCTGCCGCTGCTGCCCTCATGAGCTGGAATCCCTGCGCGTAGGAACAGATCTTACTGGCGTACAGAGCTTCGCGGATGTCCTCGAGCAGTGCCGCACGGTCGCCCTCGTAAGCTGGCACGGGGCCTTCCAGCACTTTGCTTGCTGCCACACGCTCCTGCTTGACCGCCGACATGAACCGGGCAAAGACAGCCTCGGCGACAGTCGGCGCTGGCGTGCCCATGTCCAACGCGCTTTGACTTGTCCACTTGCCGGTTCCCTTTTGTCCCGCGGTGTCGAGGATCACATCTACCATGGGCTTCCCGGTCTCTTCATCGACATGAGCCAGAATGTCCCTGGTGATCTCGATCAAGTAGCTGTTCAACTCCCCCTCATTCCACTCTTTGAATACCTGGTGCATCTCCAGCGGCGACATGCCCAATAAGTGTTTCATCAAGAAGTAAGACTCGGCGATCATCTGCATATCACCATACTCGATGCCATTGTGCACCATCTTCACATAGTGTCCGGCACCATCGGTACCCACCCAGTCGCAACACGGCGTGCCATCGGCGACCCTGGCCGCGATCGCCTGGAAAATCGGCTTCACGTGAGGCCAAGCCTCTGCACTACCGCCAGGCATGATGCTCGGTCCCAGCAGAGCACCCTCCTCACCGCCCGAGACGCCGGTGCCGATGTAGAGGAGTCCCTTGCTCTCCACATATCGGGTACGCCGTATCGTATCACCAAAGAAGCTATTGCCCCCATCAATGATTATGTCACCCTGTTCAAGGTGCGGAAGCAGTTGATCGATAAACTCGTCCACCGGTTTCCCAGCCTTGATCATCAACATCACCTTGCGCGGCCTGGCGAGGGCATCAACCAACTCTTCGATCGTGTGCGCCCCAATGATTCGCTTTCCCTTGGCCCGACCCGCTAGGAACCGCTCTACTTTGCTCACCGTGCGGTTGTAGCAGGCAACGGTGAATCCCTTGCTCTCCATATTCAGAATCAGGTTCTC
>JASFLR010000370.1:0-4412 GCA_050117995.1 Anaerolineae bacterium | reverse complement strand
GATGTCGAGATCTTTAAACAGCAGATCCGGGACTTTCGCAATTGGATGGCCGATCAGGGATATGGCGGTTGGCCGCTGATTATCAGCGAGTTTGGTGTCTTGATGCCGGTCGAATTCGGATTCGATGTCGACCGTGTCAATGCCTTTATGGACGCGTCTTTTGAGTTTCTCCGCACCGCCACAAGCGCCACGGGCTACCTGGCTGACGGGTACCGCCTGGTGCAGCGCTGGGCCTGGTTCAGCCTTGACAATCCTCCCTATGATCCCGACATCCCGATGACCTTCAACGGTAACCTCTTTGATCCCTATACGACAGATATCACCATCTACGGGCTGAGCTTTGCGACTCATACTGAGCCCCTGTCGGAGCTGGACTACATCGACTTGCGGCCTGGGGGGCTCCGCTTCGAGCCGCTGGGACCGGTTGTAGTGGGGGAGCTGGTCACCAGGCGGGTGGAGGTCGAGGTGCGCAACCTGGGCAGCTTGGGCTCGGGGCCCTTTGGCGTGAAGTTGGCATATGTCGGCCCGACAAGCGATGAGTTGCAGCAGACGGTTAGCCTGACTGCTGGATCTAGCACCTGGCTCGTATTCAACCTCGCTCAGCTCCAAGTAGGTGCTTACGAGCTCACGGTATCCATTGATGCCAACGACGATGTTGTCGAGACCACCGAGTGCGACAATATGCTGGAGACCATCATGGTGGTGCCCTCTGACCTGGCATACCTGCCGCTGATTGCCCGAAGCCACTGATGTTACTCGTCCCACTGGCGTGGCTGCCGACTTTTGTGCAAGAGAGTTGCCGTGTCCCTAGTCCCCATCTTCGGAAGTGAGTGGGGGGTTATCTATGCCACTCTGCCTGGCCTCGCATGACTCGCAGGCTGTTAGCCCTCATCCTCGCTGCATACGTGCTGCTGGCAGTGAGATATAGCCTGGGCACGCCGCCATGGGAGGCTCCCGACGAACCGTCCCACTACCTCTACGCTGAGCACATAGCCACCCGCGGCTCTCTGCCATCTGAGGTGCCGCCTCAGCAGGGGAACTACTGGGAGAATGGGTACGTCACCTCGCTGTACGAGTGGTTCCAGCCTCCGCTGTACTACGCGCTGGTCGCTCCGCAGATTTCACTGATGAACCTAGTCAGGCCGGGCACGATCCCTCAGGCCTTTCCGCCGGTGAATCCTGCATTTCCGGAGCAGGCGCGCAATCTGTTCGAACCGCTTCATCAGCCTGCGTTTTCCGCTCCGGGCCTTCGCCTGGCACGTTTCTTCTCAGTCTTCCTCGGGCTATGCACGCTGTTAGTTGTCTATAGGATGGCAATGCTGACTTCGGTAGGCGATCGAGCTGTGGCTTTGGCTTCTACTGGGCTGATGGCCTTCATTCCGCAGTTTACCTTCCTGAGTGGGTACATGTCCAGCGACAATCTTGCACTGCTCCTGTCTGCAATGTGCCTGCTGGCGTACCTGCACCTGCTCCGCTCGGCGGGCGGGTGGGATCTGAGGCGCATAGCAGAAGCAGGCGCGCTCCTGGCGCTGACCTTGTATGTTAAGCTTTCCTTGCTGTTTTTGCTGCCTCTGGGCCTACTGTGCCTGTCATACCGCCTGGTGAATCACCGCTCGATCAGGCAATCGCTGTTGGAGAGTGCCGTGCTGGCAGGTGTGGCGATCGTACCGTTCCTGCTGGGTCTCCTAATCCTGCCAGGGTTGCGTGAGCAGGTGGCATATGCCTATACGTACCTTCAGGTGAAACCGGAGTTTGTCTCTCTGAAGTATCTCGTCGACCTCTGGCCCCAGACTTACACTTCATTCTGGGGAACATTCGGCTGGATGAACGTGAGCACTCCGCGCTGGATCGCGAACTCGTTGACCTCCATCACGGCCGTGGGTCTCGTCGGTTCGTTGGTCCTGCTGGCGCGCGACAGGTTGGGCTCCGGACTGCCCTCGCCAAGGCACATGCTTCTTGTGCTCTGGGCGACGTGCGGGCTAGTGGCGATGGGATTCATCCGCCTGAATCTGTCGATGCGCCAACCCCAGGGACGATATCTTTTCGCCGCGCTTCCGGCACTGGTCATCCTCGTGGCAATGGGCTACCGTCGTGTATCGGGCAGACTCTTTCCTTTGGTCGGCACGGCTATGGTGCTCTTTGCCTTTGCCGTGAACCTGCTCTGCCTCTTCGGGTCGCTATTGCCTGCTTATGCATTCCCTCATTGAGCTGGTGAAATGCTTTCCGGGCACGGCAGCTCGCTGGATCGCTGAGCTAGAACTGCCGATCGTAATGGTGGGCGTGGCGCCTGTGCTTCTCTTTGACGCCTGGATGCCCAAGTGGACCATCTGCGCTGCCCTGGCCGCCATCCCGATGCTGTGGCTCATCCGTTGGGTGGGGAAGGGTTCGCCCATCCGGGCAACACCCCTTGACCTGCCGATACTGCTTCTGTTGATGACGGTGCCAGTAGGCATATGGGCTACCGCGATAAAGCCCCTCAGTCTTCCAGAGATCTATCGGGTGGTCCTCGGAGCGGCTCTTTACTACTCCACAGTTGGCACACTGACCACTGCCCGGCGGTTGTTGAGTATCGCGGCCCTGCTGATACTCGCTGTGCCGGCACTGGCCCTGCTTGCAATCCTGGGCACACAGCTGTCCGATGGCAAATTCCCGTTGTTGTCCGCTCTCATTGACTGGATCCCTTCGGCCATCAGCCCCTTCTGGCGACCTACGGGGTTGGGGCCAAATAGCGTCGCGGGAGGGCTGGCGATGCTGCTGCCCATCACGGTGGCCTTTGCGTTGGGAGCCAGACGTCTCTGGGTGCGGATACTCTGCGCGCTGGCCTCGCTGTTTGCCGGGTCGGCTCTGGTGCTCACCCAGTCGCGTGGCGCCCTTTTGGGGCTCGCGCTTGCTGTGCTGGTGATCCTTGTTCTGTGGAACCGTTGGTTCTTGCTCGCCATTCCAGCGGCGGTTGTCGCCGGAGCGGCGGCCATCTGGGCCATGGGCGTCGAGTGGTTACATGGGCTCATGCTGTCCAGCACGGCGACAAGTGCTGTAGCCAGCTTTGAAGGGCGGCTGGAGATCTGGACGCGTGCGCTGCACATGGTTCAGGATTTTCCTATCACTGGTGTGGGACTGGGTATGTTCGACCACGTTCTTGACCTGCTTTATCCTATGCAGATGGTTACCCTGGAGACGAATATCCATCATCCACATAATGTTTTCCTGTTCCAGGCGGTGAGCAGTGGACTGCCGGGACTGGTCGCGTTGCTTGCACTGCTCCTCCTGCTTGCAGTAATGGCTGTGCAATCGGCGCAGAAGGCCCAGCCGGGAGGGATATGGTCTCTCGCTATCGGCCTCGCCGGAGCGCTGGCTGCCTACTTGGGTCACGGTCTGTTTGACAGCCCCACGTCGTTCATCAGGGCCAGCGCCATTCTGTGGACCCTGTTTGGTTTGCAGGCAGCCCTCTGGTTGTACCTTCAGGAGCAAGGACCGTCCACAGTACAGCAGTCAGGTAGCGCCCGTGGTTGACGACACATCGCCCGCGGCTACCCCGCCGTCGGGGGGGCAGCAGGTCGCCACACGGGTGCGTCGTCCCTTGCGCATCCTCCTCGGTACGCTGATCAGCCTATGCTGCCTGGTGCTCGTGCTAAGAGGCGTGCAGTGGAGCGCAGTTGCCAGCGCGCTGGGCAGCATGGACTTGCTGCTCCTCATGGCAGCTGTCATGGTCGAGTTTCTCAGCTTTTGGGCCATAGCCGCGCGGTGGCAGAGGCTATTTGCGCCTCATGGGTGTCCTGCCCAGTCGCATCTGTTCGGGATTCTGACGATAGCCCAACTGGTCAACGGTGTGCTTCCCGCAAAACTGGGTCCAATCGTGCGTGCCTATCTGGCCGGAAAGGGCGAAAGTGATGGGGCGGCCTTTGCTCTAACCACGATCGTTGGCGAAAAGCTCCTGGAGGGTATCAGCCTGCTGGCAATCGGGATCGGACTGCTGCCCTTTGTGCCTCTGGCTGAATGGCTGCGCCCTGCAACGTGGGCAAGTGCCGCTGCCCTACTTGTCGCTCTGGGGCTGGTGATATGGGCTGCCCTCCGCCGTGACATCGCCGGCCGGTGGGTGGAGACTCTGGTTGGACGGTGGCCTCGCCTGTTGGGTGCAGCGCGGTCAGCGCTGGCTGCCCTCGACGTATGGCGCGACTGGCGAGCCGTGTTGGTGCTGGCTGGCTGGTCCCTGCTGATCTGGGCCATGACTGCATTTCTGAACCAGATTATTCTCTGGTGCCTAGGCATCGATGTGCCGCTGGTCGCGTCGTTGCTACTTCTCATAGTCCTGCAGATCGGAGTGCGTGTGCCCTCTTCGCCTGGTAGTATTGGCGTGTTTCATTACCTGAGCGTTGTCACGCTGGGCTTGTTTGGCGTGGAGAAAGAGCTTGCAC
>JASFLR010000369.1:0-4416 GCA_050117995.1 Anaerolineae bacterium | reverse complement strand
GATACTGGGCGGGCTTGACTTCCACCTAACGTCCCTGGCAGGCTATTGCCCGAGCGTGTTTCAGAGCAATGGCGGTTACGGGACGGCCCGTAGAACGACCAGATCCTCTCCCTGGCCTACCTTGCGTCCAGCCGGCCCGTTAACCTGTTCTACGACGCCCGATTGGGGCGCCCTCAGCTCCATCTGCATCTTCATCGACTCGACAACCGCGACTGTTTCGCGTGCCTCCACCCGCTGTCCCACCGCAACCGGTAGCGACACGAGATTCCCCGCCAAAGGAGCGCAGACCACCTGGCAGGCTCCCTCTCCGTCGCAGCTATCGGGGCGGGCGCCCAGTTCCGGGCGCTGGTGCTGGACCTTTACGGGGTAGACCTCGCCTCGCACCTCCACGCGGTAGTCCTCCAGGGCTTCTTCGACAAAGACGACGAATCCCTCATCGTCGAGGGCAAGCGAGTACAACGGCAGCCCGCCTACTTGCTCCAACTCTACATAGAGGCTGCGTCCGTCCACCCGCACGAGCCGGTCGTGATCCACTTCGATGTCAAAGGACCGTCCTTCGACCGTAACCGTGTATCTCACGGTGCCTACCGCAGTTGGGTCACGCGCGTCACTACGCGCCAATTGGAGCGGTCATCGTCCGGCGATCGTCCCTCATCGGAATGGCTGACTGCGCTTCGGTACTCTACCAGTGTCGCTGTCAGTGCCGCGATGAGGCGCGGATCCACACCCTTGATAGGCCAAGCGCTCGTTTCGGTCTTTGTGTCCGATTTGGATGTTATCCTTGGACCCATGTTGTCTGCTATCCCTCAGATAGGATTCGGACCCTTGCCGCCGGTCCGCTACAATGGAATATTGCCGTGTCTCTTGGGTGGGAGTGACGCTCGCTTGCTGCCTATCGCCTTCAGAGCGGCGATCAACCGTGACCGCGTCTCCCGCGGAGCGATAACTGCATCCAGGTAGCCATGGGCTGCAGCTACATAGGGATTCGCAAATTGCTCCCTATACTTGGTGATGAGTTGGCTCTCCAGCGTTTCTGGATCGTCTGCCGCTGCCAGCTCCCTGCGGTTCAGTACTTTGACCGCTGCCTCCGGCCCCATCACGGCGATTTCCGCGCCAGGCCATGCCAGGTTCAGGTCGCCGCGGAGGTGCTTGGAGCTCATCACGATATAAGCTCCGCCGTAGGCCTTGCGGGTGACGACGGCTATCTTGGGCACGGTGGCCTCTGCGTAGGCAAAGAGCATCTTGGCGCCGTGGCGGATGATCCCTCCGTGCTCCTGACCCACTCCGGGCAAGAAACCGGGCGTGTCGGTGAGGGTCACCAGCGGGATATTAAAGCAGTCGCAGAAGCGAATGAAGCGGGCTCCCTTGTCACTGGCATCGATGTCCAGCACACCGGCCAGCCTCTCTGGCTGTTGGGCGATGATGCCGGCGACGTGCCCACCCAGTCGCGCAAACCCGACGATCAAGTTGGGCGCAAAGCCGGCATGAACCTCCATGAAATCAGCATCGTCGACGACGGCCTCAATGACCTGGCGCATGTCGTAGGCGCGGTCCGGAGACTCGGGCACGAGTTGATCGAGGTGAGCGGCCATGCGCCCGGGTGGATCTGATGGCGCTTGCCAGGGTGGATCGTCAGCGTTGTTGCCCGGCAGGAAGCTCAGCAACCGCCGCACCTGTGCCAGCGTCGTCTCCTCATCATCGTGCACAAAGTGGGCCACGCCACTCTTCTCGCCGTGAGTGGACGCCCCACCAAGCGTCTCGAACCCGATTTCCTCGTGTGTAACCGCCTTGATCACTTCCGGCCCGGTGATGAACATGTGGCTGGTGCCGCGCACCATAAAGATGAAATCGGTGATCGCCGGGCTATAGACTGCGCCCCCAGCGCACGGTCCCAGGATGACCGATATCTGGGGAATGACGCCCGAGGCCAGGGTGTTGCGGTAAAAGATCTCGCCGTAGGCCGCCAGGGCCTCGACCCCCTCCTGGATGCGCGCCCCGCCTGAATCGTTCAGGCCGACGATGGGGGTCCCGCTGGCCATAGCCAGATCGATCACCTTGCAGACTTTGCGCCCGTGTACCGCGCCTACTGACCCGCCAAGCACCGTAAAGTCCTGCGCGTAGAGGTACACCGGCCGGCCTCGCACCTCGCCCCAACCGGTGATGACGCTGTCGCCTGGGACGGCGTCATCGCCTGCCTGGGCAAAGGCATCGATCTCCTGGAAGGTGCCGGGGTCGAGCAGCAACTCCAACCGCTCACGGGCAGTGTATTTGCCCTTGGCGTGTTGTCGCTCGATGCGGGCGGGACCGCCACCCTGCCGGGATTCGGCCTCCAGCGCACGCAGCTGCTCGATGGCGCCAGTGGTCATCTACCCCTCCGCTTGCGCCTGCCGTGGCTGTCATATAGGATCTGGAAGAGCCGGGCATCGATCCGCCGGTACAAGCGCCTCCACAGAGAGCGCAGACGGGCCCAGCGGTAACGCAGCGACCGCCGGAAGGTCATTCTGCGGGACGGCACCGGCACGGGCAACGGCGACGTCCAGCGGATGGCAGCAGCGGCCCAGGTCAGGCCTGCGCCAAAGCCCACGCAGACGATGAGATCGTTGCGCCTGATCCTGCCCTGCTCTACTGCCTCGCACAGGGCGATGGGGATCGAAGCGGACGATGTGTTCCCGTAGCGGGCCAAGTTGGAAAACATGCGCTCTTCGGCCACGCCCAGCCCTCGTGCCGCTGCCTGCAGGATACGATCATTGGCCTGGTGGGGTACGAATAGGGCCACGTCCTCGATCTGCAGCCCGGCCCGGTCGAGGACCTGCCTGGATGCTTCGGCCATGACGCGCGTTGCAAAACGAAAGACTGGCCGCCCCTGCATGCGGATATAGTGCATGCGCCGGGTCACCGTATCGACGGTGGCAGGTTGTGCGCTGCCGCCGCCGGGCAGGATCAACAGGTCGCCTCCGGATCCGTCGGAGCCCAGCCGGGATGAAAGTACGCCCCCAGGTGTGTCGGCTGCCCGCAATACCACCGCACCTGCACCATCGCCAAAGAGGATGCAGGTGGTGCGGTCGGTGTAGTCTGTGATGCGTGACAGGGTCTCGGCGCCAATGACGAGGGCCTTCCGGTAGCTGCCGGCTGCGATCAGGTCGGCGGCCATGGCCATGCCATAGACAAAGCCGGAGCAACCAGCGGATAGGTCAAAGGCCGCTGCCGAACCAGCACCCAGCGCATCCTGTATCAGACAGGCAGTGGCGGGGAAGGCGTGGTCGGGGGTGACGGTAGCCACGATGATCAGGTCGAGATTGGCAGGATCCAGATCAGCTATGTCAAGGGCATCGCGGGCGGCCCGTAGACTCAGGGTGAATGTGGTCTCCCCATCTCCGGCAATGCGCCGCTCGGCAATGCCGGTCCGTTGCAGGATCCACTCCTCGGAGGTGTCGACCATTGTGGTCAGCTCGGCGTTGGTGAGCACGTGGTCGGGCACGGCCTTGCCCCAGCCTACGATGTGAGCATGGCGGTGAGACTCGATACTATTGGTCAAAGATCACTCAGCCTTCCCACCTGCGCAGGACCAGCGTGGCGTTATGACCACCAAAGCCGAAGGAGTTGGAAAGTACTGTGCGGGGATCTGTTTTGCGGGCCTCGTTGGGTACATAATCCAGGTCGCAATCTGGATCGGGTGTCTCGTAGTTGATAGTAGGTTGGACCACGCCGGTTTGGAGGGTTTTGATGCAGGCAATGGCCTCCACCGCTCCTGCGGCGCCGATCAAGTGACCGATCATCGACTTGGTGGAGCTGATCGGTACCTTGTAGGCATGCTGGCCAAATGCACGGCGGATGGCCCGTGTCTCCATGCGGTCATTGAGCGGGGTGCTTGTGCCGTGGGCATTTATATAGTCAATCTCCTCAGGGGCGATGCCCGCGTCCTCCAAGGCGACCTCCATGGAAAGAGCTGCACCGGCACCCTCTTCGTCTGGCGCGGTAATGTGAAAGGCATCGCAACTGCTCCCATAGCCAAGTACCTCAGCGTGGATGGGGGCGCCGCGCTTTTGCGCGTGTTCCAGGCTTTCCAGAATCAGCACGCCTGCACCCTCGCCCATCAGGAAGCCATCGCGGTCCGCGTCAAAGGGGCGGCTTGCCCGCTGGGGCTCGTCGTTTCGCGCCGAGACTGCACCCATATTGCTCAGGGCCGCCAGGGTGATTGGGTGCATGACAGACTCACCGCCGCCACAGATCATGGTCTCCGCGGTACCATGGCGGATACGCTCGGCACCCTCGCCGATGGCGTTGGTTCCAGTGGCACATGCGGAGGCCAGCGAAATGGCCATCCCGTGAACGTTATGCCGGATGGCAAGTTCTCCGGCTGCTGCGTTAGGCATCATCATGGGCACCATGAGCGCGCTGACCCGCCGCGGACCTCGC
>JASFLR010000368.1:0-4417 GCA_050117995.1 Anaerolineae bacterium | reverse complement strand
CCGAGAAGGTGCGGCGAGAAGCGGCTATTGCCACAGCGGCGGTGGGGCTCATCACCTCACCCGAGCTGGCAGACGAAATCGTCCGCAATGGGCGTGCCGACCTGGTAGCCTTGGGACGCGAATTGCTGCGACATCCCTACTGGCCGTTAGACGCTGTCCGCACCCTGGGTCAAGAGATCGCCTGGCCCCGGCAGTACAGGCAGGCCAGGCTGGACTGATGGCGCAGTCCTGAACCGGAGCCCTCAGGATAGATCTCATGGAGCTTTTCGTACCGGGCCGTGTCTGTCTATTTGGCGAGCACTCTGACTGGGCTGGCGGATACCGGCGCGTCAACCCCTCCATCGAAAAGGGATACACTCTGATCTGCGGCACCGATCAGGGCATCTACGCTGACGTTGCCTCCCATTACAACAAGCTGGTGATGACCGCCACTACGCCTCAGGGCGAGACTCGCGGGCCTCGCGAAGTCCCGATGGAGCTGGATGCCCTGCTGGCGGAGGCACAGCGCGGCAGCTTCTGGAGCTACATCTGCGGAGTCGCCTACCAGGTTCTGCTCCACTACCGGGTGGAGGGGTTGGTCATCCACAACCACAGGACCGACTTGCCGATCCAGAAGGGCCTTTCGTCCAGCGCTGCCATCTGTGTGCTAGCAGCTCGGGCCTTTAACCAGCTCTACGATCTCAAGTTGACCACGCGGGATGAGATGGAGCTGGCCTACCAGGGCGAGATTACCACACCCTCGCGCTGCGGGCGCATGGATCAGGGCTGCGCTTTCGGCCGGCGTCCCGTCCTGATGACCTTTGATGCCGACCGGCTGCTTACGACCGAACTTTCGGCAGGCCAGGATCTTCACTTGGTAATCGTCGACCTTCACGCGCAGAAGGACACGCAAAAGATCCTGGCCCATCTCAACCAATGCTTTCCATATGCAAGAGACCGGGTCGGGCAAGGTGTGCACGACCTGCTGGGGCCCATCAACAGGGAGATCGTGCACCGTGCCGTCGGCGCGCTGCAGGCTGGCGATGCCCAGCGCCTCGGCGGTTTGATGGTCAAGGCCCAGGCACAGTTTGACCGCTATGCCGTCCCTGCCTGCCCGGAAGAGCTGGCTGCCCCTGCGCTGCACAGGGTGCTCACCTACGAACCGCTCAGGAAGCACATCTGGGGCGGCAAGGGTGTCGGTTCCCAGGGCGATGGCTCGGCCCAATTGCTCGCCCGCAGCCCGAAGGATCAGCAGGCGGCAGTCGAGATCATAGAGCGGGACCTGGGCATGGCCTGTCTTAAGATGACCTTGCCGGGCAGGACAAGCCTCGGCCCGCAGTGAATGGAGATGTGCGATGGCCTTGACACCAGAACCAGACACTGACCTCTTTGAGCGGCTTCGCTTCGGAGGTCAGCCTGTGGCCAATCCAGCCAGCGTGGTGGTCGAGGGAAACGCCCGCTTTACCATTCTGACTTCGCGCCTGCTTCGCCTGGAGTGGTCGAGCACCGGGGCTTTTGAGGACCGTGGCAGCTATGCCTTCCCGACACGCTACGCCGCCGCCCCTTCCTTTGACGTCGAGTCCAGGGATGATGTGTTAGTCATCGATGCTGGTGCGCTGACGCTGCGCCGTGTCCGCGGCAGCGGCAGATTCACGGCTACCAACTTGTCTATCACCTTCTCGGCTGGCGACAGGCCGGTTACCTGGACGCCGGGCATGCCCAACCCGCAGAATCTGCGCGGCACGCGACGGACGCTGGATGTCTGCGAGGGGGATGCGGCCTTGGACCAGGGCTTGCTCTCCCATGCTGGCTGGTCGCTGTTCGACGACAGCCAGGCGGTGCTCTTCAACCCTGAGGATGGCTGGGTTATGCCCCCACGGGCGCACGAGGTGCAGGACTGGTATTTCTTCGCCTACGGTCACGACTACAAGGGGGCACTGGCCGAGTACGCCCAATTTGGTGGCCCCGTACCCCTCATCCCCAGGTATGTGCTGGGCGCCTGGTGGTCGCGCTACTGGGCGTACAGCGATCAGGACCTCCGGGAGCTGGTGGGCGGGTTCGAGCAACACGATCTCCCGCTTGATGTGCTGGTCGTGGATATGGACTGGCACACACCGCATAGCTGGACCGGCTATACCTGGAACCGAGACCTCTTTCCCGATCCGCCTGCCTTCCTGCGATGGGTTCACGACAGGGGCTTGCGGATGACACTCAATCTACACCCGGCACAGGGCGTGCAGCCTTTCGAGGAGGTCTACGCCCGCTTTGCCGAGGCCATGGGTGTCGATCCCAGCAGCGCCGAGCCGATCCCTTTCCGTATCACCGACAAGCGCTTCGTCAAGCACTACTTTGAGCTGCTGCACCACCCCTTGGAAGATGATGGGGTGGACTTTTGGTGGATGGACTGGCAGCAGGGCGAGACCTCGGAGATGGCGGGCCTGGATCCACTGCCGTGGATCAACCACCTGCACTTTGCAGACTCTGCCCGGCGCGGCCTGCGGCCGATAGTCTACAGCCGGTGGGGCGGGCTGGGCAACCATCGCTACCCGCCCGGCTTCTCTGGGGACACCTGGGTGGGCTGGGATGCGCTCCGGTTCCAGCCCTATTTTACCGCGACGGCTTCCAACGTCGCCTATGGCTGGTGGGGCCACGACATCGGCGGGCATATGGGCGGCGCGACCGAGCCCGAGCTGTACGCCCGCTGGGTGCAGTACGGCGCGCTCAGCCCCATGCTGCGGCTTCATGCTACCAAAGACCCGCTTGCCGAGCGTCGTCCCTGGGCCTTTCCCCAGCCGGTCCTCGAGATCGCGAGGGATGCCTTCCACTGGCGCTACCAACTGGTGCCCTACCTGTACACCATGGCCCGCGCCGCTCACGATACCGGTGTCTCCCTCTGCCGGCCCATGTACTACGAATATCC
The DNA here is from genome assembly GCA_050117995.1 of Anaerolineae bacterium. Classification (GTDB taxonomy): domain Bacteria; phylum Chloroflexota; class Anaerolineae; order JAAYZQ01; family JAAYZQ01; genus JBFFCR01. The sequence continues at coordinate 1,518 of JASFLR010000368.1, read as the reverse complement.
TGAGCAAGATGCCGCCTACGCGGCCCGCTACCAATACTTCTTCGGCGACCAGATGATCGCCGCGCCCATCGTTCATCCGGCCGATCCCGAGACCGGGCTGGCATCCGCCGATGTGTGGGTGCCGCCGGGCACCTGGATCGAGTACAGCACCCGGGAGATCTTCACCGGCCCCTGCTGGATCCGCCTGGTCGGAGATCTGAACCGCGTGCCGATGCTGGTCAAGGCGGGCGCGATCCTGCCGCTGGCGGCGCCCTTTGGCACGCCCGAGCCGCCGCAGCTGGCATCGGGCACGACCGACGCGATCCCGCGTGACCGTCTCTGCCTGGCGGTCTTTCCGGGTGCAGAGGGCCGCTTTCGCCTATACGAGGATGATGGGCTCACCGAGGCCTATCGGGCGGGCCAATGCGAGTGGACCGAGATTGCGACGCGGCAGGATGGCCCTGACACCTGGGTTGTCGAGGTCGCACCGGTCGAGGGCCATTTTGATGCCCTGCCCCGCGAGCGGGCGTACGAGATCCGCCTGGAGGGCAGCCGGCAGCCGGACGCAGTGCTGATCGACGGGGTGGAAACTGCCGCCTGGCAGTACGACGCCGAAACCCTGCGGACGACGGTTCAGGTTCCGCGCCGGGAAAAGGCGCAGCCTATTCGGGTCGCGACGAGAGCTGCTGGCGGCATCTCGGCCCTGGGTGAGGCGCACAACCGCCAGGTCGTGCTGTCGGACGTGCGGCGCGTGCTGGCGGCAGACGCTGCCTCCGGGGCGGACGAGGATGCGCTGCTGGAGATGGCGCTACAGGGGCGCCCCACCGGCCAGTCTACAGGCTCGACCTCCCACCTGGATGCCATTGCCCGCCTGGGCGGTCCCCTGGTCAGCTTTCTCGAGTTCACCACTCCCGAGGAGGCGGCGCAGCAATTGGGGCGCGTCATCGTTGGGGCACCCACCGCCGGCCCCTCCTTCGATCTGGAGGTGACCTGGACCTGGTCCGGCGCTGATGGCACCGAGCGGAAGGCGGTGTCCATGCAGCGTGTCACCGAGTCGCAGATCTTGGATGCCCCCTTTGCCTTTGACGGGACGGTCCGCTCGGGGCGCTGGACAGCCGAGGTTGAGATCGCCTGGCGCGGTGAGACGCTGCGCTTTGCCCACCAGAGCAAGCCGCTCTTCCCCACGATCTGTGCGTGGGAGGTTCTGGTCTGCGATGAGCAGCAGGAAGAACCGGCGCTGGAGCGGGTCCTGGCTGGCGAGGAGGAGACCGGTGGGCGCCTGCCCTGGAAGGCGTATGCCCAGACGGCTGACGGACTGATCAACGTGAACGAGCCGCATGTCGTCTGGCTCTCCAGGGAGTACGGGCAGGCGCTGGTGAGCGGCGCGCGGCTGGTGGCTTATGCTCGCGTGAACGTTTGCAGCCCCGATGAACGGGAGGCAGTCATTCGCTTTGCAGCCACCGACTCGACCGCGCTCTACCTGAACGGCAGGGAGATCGAAAGCGCGCCGCCGGGAGAGGGTGCCGAGTTGCAGGGCCT
>JASFLR010000367.1:0-4421 GCA_050117995.1 Anaerolineae bacterium | reverse complement strand
CATTGGACAATGGTGCAGCGAGCAGGACGCTACTACCTGTACCCGGCAAGCGTGGCAGGTGGCAGCCAATCTGGCGCCACGCAATCCCAATCCGCAGCTTGCACTTGGCGACTTTTACTACACCCATGATGATCTACAGCTGGCCATGCAGGCCTTTGAGACAGCCCTGAACGTGACACCCGATCTGCCAGAGGCACATAACAACTTGGGGCTGATCTATGCACAGCGGGGAGAGTATGAGCAAGCCATCGCTTCCTTCCAACGGTCTCTGGAGCTAGAACCGGGCATCGCGACTACCGAATACAACTTGGGCACCAGCTTGCAGGCTACACGGAATTACACGGAAGCCCTGGTACATTACCAGACCTCTCTCGCCCTGGGTGGTCCCCAGGTCAAAACGCTGCTCAACATGGCAATCGCGTACTTTGAGGCAGGACAGTCACAGCAAGCAGAAGTCGCCGCTCGCGAGGCATTACAGATGGCGCCCGATTCCGCTGCGGCCTACACATTGCTTGGAGCCATTGCCCTGGAGTCGGGCCAGCCCGAGCTTGCGCTATCCGAGCTACAGCGAGCAGTGGACCTGGATGAAGGGTATAGCCAGGCGCATTTCTATATGGGATTGGCCTACAAGTCCCTGGATCAAGCAGCAGAGGCAATCGCTGCGTTTGAAAAGGCATTGGTGCATGCCGAGGACGAGGTGACGCGCATCAAGATCCGGCGTCACCTTGGCGAGTTGTATGCACTACAAGAGCAGGGCCGGCACCAGTAAACCCGGTACGGTCTGGCAGGCCTTTGGGCCGAAGAGAAAGGAGGTGGAAGCCACCGAGCAAGTGGAAGGAGCACGCGGACACCGCACAGTGACCGGCGTGCAATCACGTGCTGAAACCAAACCCGATCACAAGGTCGGGTGCCAAGACCAAGGAGGAAGTAAGATGCGATCCATTCTAAGAGTCTCAGCGTTGATCTTGGTGCTACTCGCACTAATGATGCCCCTAGTGGCCTATGCCCAGGTACCTTGTCCGGATGATCTCACCGTGGAGTGCCTCCCAGATGCGCCTCCCTATTTCGTTGTCACCAACCGGGAAGAGGAGCACCTGGCAGATCGCCCGGGCACAGGCTGCCAGCCGTTTATCCTGGCGAATCCAGACTGCAAAGACTGCGCCACCGACGCCGCTTGCTTGGCTATTGACATCAATGCCGACGTATGCGAGGCAGTCATGGCTCCGCGTGGCTTGCCAGCTGGCGACGTGTACGAGATGTGCTGCGCATGCGCAGTCGACCCCACAGGAGACTGGGTCTATCGCGTGTGGTACTTTGACGGCTCGACTTGCACCTTGGAGAGCGAAGGTTGGGAAGAGGGTCTTCCGCCGGGCACGGGCATTGACCTGCCCGCACCGCTGATCATCGGTGGAGCCGTAGTTCTGGGTGCGGGCCTGCTGGCAGCGGGGCTGTTGGTACGCCGGCGCTCTATGCAGGTTGCCTAGAGTTCGAACTGGAAGCGGAGGTTTTCGTTAGGGCCTAACGAAAGAGCGCCCTGTGCAAGACTCGCAGGGCGCTCTCTTTATGCGGGCTCACTCCTCCGTCTTGGTCCCAACCAGGTAGACAGCCTGCCAGGGACGGTACCGGCTGAAAAAGGTCTCGCGCTCCACCTCTACCCCATTCTCTTTTATGATCCGGTAGATGGTCACATCCAGCCCGTCCTTGGCCCACTCGATCTGCTTGGTCTCGCCCTCGGGCAGGGTCGGATCATCTCGGTAGACTGGCGGATCATGCGCAACAAAGTTGTCCTCATAGGGTCCGTCCATCTCGACGGTGCGCCCAGGATTGGTGCCGTAATAGCGAAAGGTGAGGGTGGCGTTCGCCGTGTCCACATAGGTCTGGATCAATACATAGTTTCCCGTATCATTCACCCACTTTAGATCCACGCTGGGCGAGTAGATGGTGGCATCAAGTCCGATGGGAGGTTCGTAGTAACTCACGCGAAACGAATGTGCCCACCGCTCGGCGATAGGCAGCCCGGCCCAAAAGGCCGCACGAAAAGCGGTGGATGAGACCTGGCATAGGCCTCCCCCCACGTCGGCTCGGGTGGTGTTACCCCAGATGATGATGCTCTCCTCGTAGCCCTTTTCTGCGGTGACCTCGCCAAGATAATGGTTGAAGGAGAAGGTCTCGCCTGGTGCCACAATCACGCCGTCAAACTGGGACGCTCCGACCACAATATTCTGCACACGCGAGGCAGACGACCCTGCAAAGCTAGTGGTCCCCTGACCGATCAACTCGACAATGCCAAGCTGTGGACCATCTTCGGTGGATAGCGAGGGTTGAACCTGGGCCAGCGGAAGCGCTACCGCGCGCTGCTCGCCCTTGACCGCCGTTTCGATCAGCGATATTGTCGCAGTGATATCGAGCGTCTGCCCAGGCACGCTCTCGACGACCGGCACTAGTGTACCCAGAGCATCGTCAAATCGGAACTGGGCATCTGTGGGCGGCCGCTCAACTTGGGATGAGATCTCCTGCGCCCAGGCGGTTGCCTGAAGCGGATCCAGTGTGACCGAAAGCGTCGCCTTGCCATCCTCCCCGGTAGTTGGTCGCAGGAAGAGCCAACTGGCCAGCGTCTCCGGCTCGATGTTCCACGGATCCAGACCGGGCGCCGTCAGGGTTAGCGGACCGCTGAGGATGCGCTGGACCTGCACCTGGACCGCGTCAAGATCGGTCAGAAGAGGCTCCGTCTCCCGCACGACCAAATCGACCGTGCTCCCAGACATTTCTTCAATCCGCGCGACCAGGGCTTGCCGGGTAGCCTCGCCGTCCACCTCGCGCCCTTGCCGCCCTGGAACGACCGCGACGGTCAGGCCTTCACCGACCGAGAGGCCGGCATTGCGCAGAGGCTGGTTGACCTGTTGCGCGATCTGGCTGACGAACATCGCCCCAACACCAGCATCAAAGGTAAAGGCGGGAGCCACCAGTTTGCCACCAATCAGCACCGAAAGCTGCTCCCTGAGTTGTTCGACCAGCTTGCCCTGGTGCCCAATTGCCAGTGCCGCTTCGACCGTAGCCTCTGCATCCAGCTGCATACCCAGGTCCGCCGGGTCTACAGGCCACGATTGCTCCCCGTACCGCAAAAGTGGATAGCGGTCGTCCGGATAGCGAAACTCGGCCAAGAGGCGCTCCGTCGCCTGCTCGCGGTCCAACGCGCCCACATCGACATCCCAGACGTATACACCGGGGATGATGCGATCGGCAAGCCACAACTCGAGAACAAAGGCAGCTGCTACCGCAGATATGATGACGGCGACGGCCAACAGAGCCAGGACCGCCCCCCACGCCGGTGCACCGCCTTGCGGGATAGGGGCCGGCACTCTGAAAGCGGTCTCCGGGGGCAACGGTTTGCTCACTTGCGCCCCACCTGTCGCCTTGCGACCAGGTTGTTCAGCTCGGCTTTGCATTCACTATCCTTCCACTGGATCTCGGCCTGTTAGCAGCTGCCGATCCATGCCTTTGATCAACTTCCAGATGTCACACAAGGGCTCACAGTTCCGCCTGCCCCACACTGCTATTCTGACGCACAAGACTGGCGCCGTCTGTAAGCCTCCATCCGCTTGCGTTAAGACAGGCAACCGGCCTGGATGGTGCCGCATAGTCGACTCGCAGCAGTTGGCTTCCGGTTCTCGGCTGCTATCAAATCGAGACTCCTTGCGAGCATCTCGTCGGCAATTTTACCAGAGGTAATCCAATCCCGCAAGCAAGGTATTGGACAGGCAGCCAATCTATGATACAATAGGCAGGATGATGGGACGCACTTTGCGGGCTACGTCTCAGCCGAACAGCACAACAAGTACCTCTTGGAGTAACGGCAATACCAAGAGGACTCAATCCTGGCGCCCGGTTGCCCGTCCTCGCGGATCTTGCCAGCCACCGACCGAGCGGGCGTTGCGCCTCATAGCACCATTGCCATCCTTGCTCACTCGACCCACGAGGGTGTGGCAGGCGATTCCAACGAGAAGCCTGTGAAGAAAAGTGTACTCTATGTCCTGGGCGCTCTTGGCGCAATATGCCTGGCTGCTGGTCTGTGGTGGCTGGTAGGCCTTGCTGCCGATGAGGGCTATGGCCCATCCTTTGCCATCTCCATCGGCATCTTTTTGATCGTCTTTGCTGCGATCAGCCTGCGCTGGATGCACGAGACCGCTGCCGCCTTGCTGGGCGCGGTAGCCGTCTGGCTGGTGCACTACATCGGCGGAGCCATTTCGCCCGCACTGCACAATCTCAGCTTTGAGACATCCATGCAGTTTGTGGATTGGAACGTGATCTTTCTCATCCTGGGCATGATGATCTTCATGGCCATGTTCAGTGAGACGGGCATCTTTAACTGGATGGCATTTCGTGCCTTTCGCCTGGCGCGTGGGAATGCCTGGTTGCTGGGC
>JASFLR010000366.1:0-4422 GCA_050117995.1 Anaerolineae bacterium | reverse complement strand
GGTGGCTGCCGGAGTGAGACCAACAGGCATCGTAGGCCAGATCCTTGGCCTGGCAGAGCAATCCGGCATCCCGGTTCAGACGGTGAACCGGCAAGAATTGGACAAGTTGGGCGGCGAGGTCAATCACCAGGGCCTCGCCGCCGAGGTTTCTGGCTACCCATACGTGGACCTGACCGAATCGCTGGAGGCCGCCAGACAGTCCAGCGCTCCTCCCTTCTTTCTCCTGCTTGATCACATTCAGGACCCGCAGAACCTTGGTTCACTGATGCGCACTGCCGAGGCGGTTGGCGTCCACGGTGTGGTGATTCCCACCCGTCGAGCGTCAGGCGTGACGGCAGCAGCAGTGCGAGCCTCGGCGGGCGCCGCCGAGCACGTGCGCGTAGTTCAAATCGCCAACCTGGTGCGAGCCGTGGAGCAACTCAAGGCCGAAGGCATCTGGATAGCCGGCCTGGATGCAGCAGCGAGCTCCCAACTCTACACCGAGGCTGATCTGAGCGGGCCGTTGGGCTTGGTTGTGGGCAGCGAGGGACAGGGGCTTGGGCGTCTGGTACGCGAAAGATGCGACTTTGTCATTCGCTTGCCGATGCTGGGACAAATCGAGTCGCTGAACGCCGGAGTCGCGGCCGCCATTGCCCTGTATGAGGCCCGTCGCCAGCGTGGATAGCGCCGCATTTTCGTTCTGATGCACCCGATGGGCCTGGTGTCGAAAAGGGACGAGCATGCTCCTCATCCGTGAGGAGCATGCTCGCAGGGAAGAAAGGAAATTACTATCCGGTTCAAGCCAGATCGGTTCCCCTGGTTTGGGCCGATTCACCCCCTGGTCAGGTGTCCGCGCTGGAATAGTCAGGGTAGTGCGGGGCTCTCGACCTACGGCTGAGCCGGATCGTTGCCTAGTTCAGGTACGTGAGCGGGTCTGGTTCAAGGCTCTAAGTGAGGTGAAGTGTAGTGAAGCGTAGTGTAGTGTATTCGAGGTGAAGGTGTAGTGTAGTTGAGGTAGGCGTTCGTGCTCCCCTATTCCCCCGTAGTGAACCGATCTGTTCATAGGATACCGCAAAACAAGAGCGATTTCAATCCCTCTTGGAGGGTGATTGGGAGGGATTTTCCGCATCACTCTTGCCGCAAGCGAACTAGTCCGCGTCCTGGCAGGTTCCGAGGAACTAGTTCTAGTATTACCGCACATAAGAAAAGAGTCCCTTCGCATGAAGGGACTCCTGGTGGGCAGGGAAGGATTTGAACCTCCGAAGGCTGAGCCAGCGGATTTACAGTCCGCCCCCGTTGGCCACTTGGGTACCTGCCCGAGAACCACGCACCATTATACCGAACCCCCGTGAAATGTCAACCTGTGGCTTAGGCTTTGCGCCCCAGAAAGAGACGGCCGGCATTGCCCAGGTATTCGGGCAGACGCCGCCAGGTATCGGGATTCGCGGCCTTGCGCAGGAGCTGGCGAGGACGCAGATAGAAGCGGCGGTTGGCCTCGTGCCACTTGCGCACGACGAGTTCCGCTGGTAGCGTGGGCAATTCGTAGCGGGCCCGCTCATCGTGGATGGCATAGTCACGCCAGTTCGTGCTGAATAGGCGACCGTCGCGGCGGGCGATCTCCCATAGCTCAGTACCAGGAAAGGGAGCGGCAAGCATAAAGTTGGCCATATCCGGGTCCAGCTCGAGAGCAAAGCGGATAGTGTCCTCCATCGTCTCCTCGGTATCGGCGGGCAGGCCAAAGATGAAAAAGCCCATCGTCTGCAGGCCGGCATCCTTGGCTCCCTTGAAGGCCCGGCGCACATCGTCGAGGGTCTGGCGTTTCTTGATCGAGTCCAACACCGTCTGGTTGCCGCTCTCTACCCCGAATCCGACCCGCTTGCAGCCGGCCTGCTTCATCAGTTGAAAGAGCTCCGCGTCTGTGTGATCGGCACGCATGCCATGAATGGGCACCCAGGGCACAGTGTTGAGGCCCTCGGCGATGAGCAGGCGACAGATCTCCTTGGCACGGTCCAATTTCAGGTTCCACACATCGTCCGTAATGCCAATCTCGGTGGCCCCCATCTCTTCCACCAGATAACGCCACTCGGCGATGACGTCCTCGGGAGAACGCGCACGCCAGGTGTTTCCGGTGATAGGCTTGGAGCAATAGATGCATTGATAGGGACAGCCACGGCTGGTCAGCAGTGTGTAGGCACGAGCATGGCGATCCAGTCCGTCGGTGATCGGCTGCAGATTGGTGTAGCGATCGATCTTGAACAGATGATAGGCAGGCCACGGGATGCTCTCGATGTCTTTGCGCAGAGCTCGCGGCGGATTGTGCGTGACCTTGCCAGCCAGTCTCCGATAGGTTAGCCCCGCGATGTCGCCCCACGGCTCAGCGGGCAGGCAGAGCCCTGCCGATGTGCTCCCCTTTTGCCCTGTGCTCTCAATGGCGCGCACAATCTCGACAATCGTGTCTTCCGCCTCTCCGCGCACAACCAGGTCCACCTCGGGGCGCTCCATAGACTCGTCGGGCATGAGGGTCAAGTGCGGGCCGCCCAGCAAGGTGATGGCACCGCGCTGCTTGGCTTTGGCGGCTGCCTCCCAGGCCTCGTAGATCAGGGGCGTTGGGCTGGAAATGCCAACAAGGTCGTAGCGCTCTCGGTCGAGAAGCGAGGACAACGGCTCGTCCTCGATCTGCTCTTCGAATAGGGTCACGTCGTCATATCCTGCAGCGATCAGCGCCCCGGCCAGATAGCCCAGTCCCATGTGGATATGCGTTCGCGAACTCCACACGCTGGACTGCGGGCTTAGCAATAAAATCTTCATACGAAATGCCTTCCTCGAAAGTGACCTACTTCCTCGCTATGCGCCGGGGTGTTGCCCAGCGCGAGCAAGAGTTTTTTCGTTCTCCACGATATACACGAGGGCACAAGGGCTGCTACCTCATGCCGGTTTGTGAATGCAATTCTACCACAGAACCGTCGCGTGGCAAGCCATGCAAAGATAGTGGGAACGAGCAAAGGTTGGTGGGCGACGCATGCCCACAGGCATTCGCGGGGAACAGCAGCTTCGAGCTTGATGAGGGTCTTTCTTGGAGCAGATTGTCTCTAAGGATGCGTCGCCCCTACCCGGTCGGTCGTCGAATGCGATCGACAAGGTGGGCGGCGACAAAGATTGCCAGGGCGACGAGGCTCAGAGCGATGCCAGTCTCGAAAACGGGCACGGTCCAGGCTTTCTCCTGGCCCGGCTGGCGGAACATGTATAGGTTTACAAAGAGAAAGCTCAGTGTGGAGCCCGCCAGCAATCCCCAGCCAACGACCTGACGGACCCAGCCCCTGGTCCCCAGCCGGTCGGCGATCAATAGCAGTGCGATCACGGCAGAGAGGGTTGCCAGGACGTGCCAGTGGCCGACCAGGATGGTGCGCTCGACGGCGAGATAGGCCGGGGTGCGATAGGTCTCCAGATTAAAGGCAACATAGACGCCGGGCACGGTGACGACGACGTTGACAAAGATCAACTCGAAGAAGATTCCGAAACGGACCGGGTCGCTCAAGAGGGCGCGCAGTTTTTGCCCTGCCTGGACGTGGCCATCCGCCACACCCTCACGCACCAGCCGGGCAAAGCCCCAAATGGCGACGAGGATGGCGCCAGGCAACAGAAAGGCCGAGCCGATATTGATCACCTTGTGGGCTCCCTCCCAGCCAATGACGGACCAGGTGGCAAAGGTGACAATGATGGTGCCGACGATAGTGAGCGGCACAGTGAGCTTGTGTACGCGGCCCTCCACGCGGTACGTGCGGATGACGATCAGCAGGATCATGACGTCGATGAGGGTGAGCATGATGTGCAGGTGGGCGATGATCATCAGCTCAAAGATAGTGTGGGGATCGACGCGGACGATGTCCTCGGCGAGAAAGGCCTCCATGCCGTTGCCGAAAAAGGCGCCCGCCGCACCACCGATGGCCGCCGAGACGAGCGTGAAGAGAGCCACCACGAAAAAGGCAAGGCGCTCCAGGGGAATACCAGACAGATGGGAAAAGCGGGCCGGGTCGGTAGCCCAGCGGCTCGAGGGCCACAGGGCGATGGCCAGCAGCACCCCGCCGTAGAAGACGAGGGAGAGGCCGACCAGATAGACGCCGTGAAAGATCCAGTTCCTGCCACTGTACGCAAAGGTCATCCCGCCGATGCTGGTGAGCATATAGCCCACAGTGATCGGCGTGACGATGGAGCGAACAGCCTTGGATAGGCCGTATCCGGAGTTTTCCCCGCCAGAGGAGCCGATGGGGACCTGATCGAGGACCAGGTAGACCAAGGCAGCGACAAAGGGGATGGCCAGGGAATGGTAGAGCATGATGATGCGGCCCACGCGGTGAGCATCGCTGAAGTCCAGGCGCAGCAGTTCAGCCAGGCCCAGTCCCTGCAAGGGCCCGGAGAAAGGCGCCAGGGACGCGACTAGCACGG
>JASFLR010000365.1:0-4429 GCA_050117995.1 Anaerolineae bacterium | reverse complement strand
CCAGAGGAGAACCCAGACTGCCGAGTACTGGCAGGAGCAATTTGCACTTACAAAGAAGGACGAGGCTTACCTCTACGATTTGATCTTGGATGGAGGGAAGCCGGTTTCGACGGCGACGATGGCCGAGGCTCTCATCGGTCGGCTTTGCAGGCAGGAGGAAGAGTTGATCGAGGCTGAGCTCAGCAAGGGCGAGGTCTACCAACCGAAAGACACGTACCAGGTTGGCGATCCAATTATCTTCCCCGTCTTTGAGTACGTGTTGGGGACTGTCGCCGGCACCCGCCCCGGTGTGAATCCAGAGTATGGCGAATTCACCGTGATACAGGTTGAATTCGAGGGAGATGGAGAGGTCCGCGAGTTTGCGTCTGGGTTGACAGGGGAGCACCGACTGAATCGTACGGAGGGCGAGGCCGAGTTGCTTGTCTCGGCTGAGCTGTCGAGCCCACAGGAGCTGCACCGGCTGTATGGAGATTCGGTTGAGTCCGAGATAGCTGCTCACTTGGCAGCGCATCCAGATTTCGTGCGCTTTGGCGAGGATTGGTTTCTCAAGGATCTGTTGGTGAAAATTGGTCAAGGTTCTCTGAACATCGCCGAGGCCTTGGTCGAGATCAAGACGCGACCGCTGACTACAGCCGATTTCCTGCCCGATTTGGACTTGCCCACGGAGGTATCCGAGGAGATCAGGATTCTATCGCTGAGCCGCGCGCTCGAGGCGGACGAGCGGTTCGACAATATTGGCGACATGGGCCGTGATGTCTGGTACCTTCGGCGGCTCACGCCGGAACAGGTTGGTAAACCCCCTGCACGCCTGGTAATCGAGGACATCGAATACGATCGCCGGGACATCTCGGACGAGCTGCTGTTGATCGAGCGCGAGATAGATGACGAGGGCAGTGGCGAGGACGTGATGGGGCCAAGCCGCCCGATCTATAGGACGACCATCGCGCTGACCTATCCCCACTGGCGCTCTGGTACCTTGCCCTTGACGGTGCGCACCAGGGGGCTGTTTCCCGAGTCGGCGAATCACCATTCTCCGATCGTACTGGTAGATGGTCAAAGCGGATCCAAGACGCAGGGTTGGGTGGTGCACAAGGGGTTCTTCGTGTACGGCCTGGCTGACTGGTACGAGCGCTATGAATTGCCCGTGGGCGCCTACATCAAGCTGGAGCGGACGCGCGATCCTCGAGTTATTCACGTGGACTTTGAGGTGCGGCGGCTGAAGCGGTTGTGGAGTGTGGTTGCGACAGTCACTGATAGGGAGCTGGCATTCGAGATGCGCAAGCTGCCCATTGCCTGCGAGTACGACGCCCACCTCACCATCGCAGAGGACAGGACTCCGGCGATCGACCGGATCTGGGAAGAGGTGCATGCTCGGGGCGAAGGCTTGTTGCAGACCATGATCGGCATCATGCCCAAGTTGACCGAGCTAAGTCCACAGCGTACGGTACATGCCAAGACGATCTATAGCGCGGTTAACGTCCTGCGTCGCGTGCCGCCGGGGCCCGTGTTCGCAGTGCTTTCCACTGAGGCATGCTTTGTGCCCATGGGGGGCGGATACTGGACCTTTGACGAGGCACTCGTCTGATTTTGGAAGCTCTGGGGGTTGGTTGATGAAGAAGTGGGTGAAACCAACAAGAAACACCAAGTTTCACATAGATGCCGCATGGTGGGAGGAAACGGGCCGCAACTTCCGGGTGCACCTGCTCAGTCATCTGTGCAGTGACTGTCAGGAGCGGTACAAGGACTACCATGAGGCGGACCTTGTAGACTGGATCGATGCCGCGACCGGAGAGGTCTCCCAAGTCGATGGGTTGTGGCATTCGCTGAGGGTGTGCTGCAGCAAGAAGCCGGACTATATTAATGAACTCACTCCGATCACAACTGCGGTCTTTCGCACCTTTCTCGCAAACGGGAATGAACCCCTTACACCCGTTGAGCTAGCTGAACAGCTCGGCCGTCCAGCTCCCACCATCCTGCGTACCATCGGAGGGTTTCGCGTCTACCACGGTATCAAGCCGGTGTCAGAGGAAGGAAGCAAGTCGCTGCCACGCGCCAAGTCGGAAGAGGAATCCGAGTCGTGATGCACGACCAACGTGCGAAGGCGGCCCGCAGAGGGCCGCTTTTTTCTTTGTGCGTTGGGCAAGACCCAAGGCATGCCGCACAGGCCAAGGGCCTCTCCGGCTTTGCGTTCCGGGGAGGCCCTTCGAAGGCATATGATAAGGCAGCTCTGCACCTAGTGGATTCTTGGCGCACGCCACAGAGCTATTGCGACAAGTGCAACCAGTAGTAGCGTACCCCCGATGACGAACCATACCCAGATAGGTATAGGACCGGAGGGTTCTGTCGCCTCCGCACTGGGCGGCACGGTGAAAGTCTCGGGCGGCGCTGCCTCAAGCTCCCTGGCGGGCGCGTCTACGGCGGAAGCTTCCTCTTTGACGGCGGCCTCAACCGGTGACGCCTCGAGCACTTCTTCATCAGTAGGCGGCACCTCAAGGTTGCGCAGCTCTGCGCTAGGCTCCGGCCGCGACAAGGCGTCGTCACCAGCCTCACCTAGGGCCAACAGGCTTCCGCTGGCGTCCAGGAAAGCGAAGCGGAGATCGTCGGACAAGCGTGATCTGGGTGTGATGCCCAGATCGCGCGGGATACGCAAGAGCACTCGTGGTATCTCTGCAGTATCGATCTCGGAAGCTGGCTCCTGTGGCACGACTGTGCTTAGCCAAGTCGAGACAGTACCCTCACGTTGGACGACCTGATCCACGTCGATCTGGATGCCGCTGGCCTGCGGGCCGAGGAAGGCCCCTAGGACCAGCTCACGTTCCCAGTTGATGGGCGGATCGGCCGGCGGTGGTTCGGACCCAAACCAGGCAGCCCAGGCTTCCTCGCTATCCAGGGCCAGGTAGATCGGCTCGAGCAGGGCGAATCGTTCTTGCGTTGCGGAGATGAGCGCAAAGCGCACGTCTTCCAACGGTGGCAGCAAGCGATAGATGGCTTTGGCCTGGAGTGCGGTCTGATTCATGCGGCTGCTCACACGGGCCAGGACGACGGCAGACGTCATGCCCTCCCAACCCTGGTCCTCAGGGATGGCGAACTCCGCTTCAAAGGTCCCCTGGCCGTCGCTGATAAGTGTCAGCAGCGGCTCTGGTTCCGCCGCCACTGGGGCGGGGCGACTCAGAAGCAGGTCCACGCTCGAGTCCGCGGGCCAGCCGCGGCCCAGCACTTGGATGGGGACGTCCAGCCGGCCGGCACCTGGCACCAAGCTGATTGCTGGGTTCATGGGCTGCACGGTGTCGGTCGGCGTCGGGGTGGTAGTGTAGGTGGGCGCCGGCGCTGTATTGGTAGCGGTGGCAGTAGGTGTGTTGGTGGCAGTGGCAGTGGGCGTGTCGGTTGGCGGCAAAGGTGTGCCGGTGAGGGTGGCAGTGGGCGTATGGGTTGGCGGCAGTGGTGTGGGTGTAGGCGTCGACGTCGGTTTGGCAGTCGGAGTCCGGCTCGGGGTGGGAGTCGGGCTGGGCGGCACCAGTTCCCAACTCAGCCGTACCAGCGCTCCGCCGAGATGCTCGTAGTAGTCTGCGCGTACGTCGTGGGAGCCCGCTGCCAAGGGTATGGTTACGGTACGCACCGAGTAGCCGTCTTGCCAGTCGTCGAGCACCAGTGTGCCGTCCACCCAGAGGCGCACGCCGTCGTCGGTCTCGGTGCGGAGACGGTAGGTGCCTGATTGGCTAAAGCTCAGGCGGCGCCACCATTGCACTGAGAAGTTGTCGGCGGGGATGTCTGCGCGGGGCGAGCCGTTGCCCCAATTGAAGCTGATGGCGGAATCGTCGCGTTGGAAGATAGGTTGCCCGGAAAGGTCGCGGACGGCGTAGTAGCTGCCCTTCCATGCGCTGAATTGGGTGATCCGCTCCCAGTTCAGCCGCGCGCGGGCAGCGCCCACGTGGTTGTAGTAGTCGAGCCGGATGCGCACATCCCCTCTGAGATATAGATCAGCGGTGAACTCGCGGGCAGAGCCGTCGGTCCAAGCGTCAATGAGCAGACTGCCTCCGACCCACAAGCGGGCGCCGTCATCCACGAGTAGGTGGAAGCGGTAGTTGCCCTCATCGAATCTCCAGTTGCGGCTCCAGCGCGCCGACCAGTTTTCGGTGGGGATGCCTGTGGCTGGGCTGCGTCCGGGCGGAAGGTCCAGGTCAACCACGCGGTCGTTGCGCACCAGATATGGCGATCCCTGCAACGTACGGTTGGTGAAGTATTCTCCGCGCCAGTCGGTGATCGCCGCAGTGGGCAGTACGGTTGCAGTTTCTGTAGCGGTCGGCGGGCGCGGCGTATGGGTAGCAGTGGAGGTGGGCGGTACTGGCGTTGAGGTGGGGGGCGAGGTGGGCGGCCCCGGTGTGGCAGTGAAGGTCGGCGTGGGCGGCAGTGCGCTGGCTGTGGATGTCGC
>JASFLR010000364.1:0-4432 GCA_050117995.1 Anaerolineae bacterium | reverse complement strand
TTAGACATCTGCTAGACTCCGTATCGTCTGTGATGAGCTATTGGCTACCAAAGAGCACCTCGATAGCCCGCTCGAGTTGCGGATCGCGCTCTTGTGCACGATCCTCATCTGTGGTCACTATTTCCTCGTCCGGTTCCAGTCCCTGCCCGTCGATCTGGCGGCGCTCGGGTGTCAGCCACTTGGCAGCGGTGATGTGTACTGAGGAGCCATCGCTGAGATCAAAGACGTGTTGGACTGAGCCTTTGCCATAGGTCTTCTGGCCGATGAGCATCGCTCGCCCTTGATCCTGGAGGGCACCTGCCACGATCTCGGAGGCGCTGGCGGTCCCGCCATCCACCAAGAGCACCAGAGGCCAGTCACTGGCCTTGAACCCGCCTCTCACGTCGTACGCCTTTTCGCTTCCATCGCTCTCGACCTGATACACCACCACACCATCTGATAAGAAGGTACTGGACACGTCAATGGCAGCGTCAAACAACCCGCCACCGTTGCCTCTCAGATCAATGATCAGGTCGGTCATGCCTGCGGCTTCCATCTCTTCCAGGGCTTCCTGAACTTCTTTGTTGGTACGATCGCTGAACAACATGATGCGCATGTAACCGACGCCCTGTGCCTCTTTGAGCATCCGCCATTGCACGGACGGGCTGGGGATCTCCTGCCGCTCGATCTCGACGACAATTGGCTCGGTTTGGCCCTCACGGCGCAGGGTGAGCCTGACAATGGTGCCTACCTCGCCCCGGACCATGGTAACGACCTCATCAACTGTCATCTCAGGCGTGACCTCAGTATCATCAACCTGGATCACAATATCGCCCTGCTGCACACCCGCCTGTGCGGCTGGCAGGTCAGGCATGGGGTCCAGTGTAATGCTGCCATCCTCTGCCTGCGAGACGTAGGCCCCAATGCCGCCGAAGCGGCCGCTCAGGTCCTCCTTTTCCCGCTGGCGGGGTTGTGGTTCAAGAAAGGTCGTGTGTGGGTCACCCAGCGTGTCAATGGCCCCCCGGATTGCGCCCCAGGCGACGTGTTGCATGTCGGGCAGATCGCCGAAGAAGTTGTCCTCGACGAGATGCCATGCCTGCCAGAAGACGCTAAACTCGGAGGCTTCGCTGTCGTCCGGAGTGCGGCCATGCATAACCAGCCAGGTTCCGCCGATGCCAGCCAAAAAGGCGCAAAGCACCATCAAGGTGACGATTGTGGCCAGAAGGAAGACTCTGCTTGTTCGCTTCATAGACATAGCTCATGCTCACGCTGTACATAAAGACCGGGGGCAGGGCCCCCTTGTACGAGACTTCAGTCGCACCGCTGACTTTCCGCCCAAGCGCCGCTGGACGGATTACGCTCGCCATTATACTCCATATCGGATGGCTGAGCAAGCACGCACCATCCGGCGGAAAGCTGCCATTCTGTCCGGGATTCGGTGCGGTTTCTTGGCAGCCTACGGAGTGTACCAGAAGATGAGGCAAGAGTCTGTAAGGATGATTCAAGAGGGCGTTTGGCAGATAGTTGCCAGCATGTGCGTGGTCGACATCGCCTGGGGCAGATTGACAAGTCTGCAGCGCGATAGCGGGATACCGGTACTGGTCACAGATTGACTTGTTTTTGACGAAAGGTTGGTTCTCAATTAGAATAGGTTAGCTTGCGGGTCGAGCCCGCTTGCTGTCATTACGTGAAAGTGGGAGATGTAGCATGGAACGCATTGAACTGAAATCAGCGACCCGGACTATCCATGGCAAGCAGGTCAAGAGGCTTCGCGCTGAGAGCCAGATCCCTGCCGTTGTGTACGGGCCGGACATGTCCAGCCAGCCAATCCAGATTGATGAGCGCGGCCTGGTAAGGGTGCTTCGGGAGGCGGGAGCCACGGCGCTCATTGACCTCTACATAGATGATGGTTCGGAGCCCCACGTTGTGCTTGCCCGCGAGATACAACGCGATTCACTCACAGGGCGGGCATTGCACGTGGACTTTTACGAAGTGCGACTCACAGAGACGGTAAGGACAATGCCGCGACTAGAATTCGTGGGCAAATCACCTGCGGCGGAGGCAGGTCTTGGGGTGTTGATCCACGGGATGACCTCTGTAGAAGTCGAGTGTCTTCCGACCGAGCTGATCAGTTCCATTGAGGTGGATGTCTCTGTACTAGAGACGCTTGAGGACGTGATCACGGTCAGTGATCTCCCGGTGCCGGATTCTGTGACGGTCATCGCGGATCCAGGCGAGATGGTCGCCAGCGTGGTACCCACCAGAATGGAAGTGATGGAGGAGGAAGAGGTAGAGGAAGAGTTTGAGCTGGAGGAAGGTGAAGTAGTTGAGGTTGAGGTAGTGGAAGAGGAAGAGGTCGCGGAGGAAGACTGAGTCCGCACTCTGAAAAGCAAAGGATCACGTCGTGGTTGCCGTGACGTGGTCCTTTTTCTTTGTAGGGATACCTTGAGCCGCCTTGGTCCAGGAGACGGGGCCAGGGCGTAGAGACTGACTGATGGCCGGTACGTGGTGTTGTAGAGCAACAGGCTGAATACTGGGACGGGGGCGCAACCATGAATCTGCGGCAGTTTTTAGGGTGGGCCGAAGGCGTAGGACGCTTGCAGGTGCTGGAATCGACCGTTGATCCCGACGTAGAGATGGCCAGGGTCATCCGTGCCCTGGAAGGGCAGGCAGTCCTGTTCAATAAGCCTCGCCGCGCCGGATGGCGGGTTGTCTCCGGCGTTTGTAGCAGCCGGGAACACTTTGCATGGGCACTGGACACTGACAATCTGGGTATTGTACCAACGCTCGTCAATGCGCTGGAGCGTCCGCGCCAACCCTCTCTGGTCTCGGAGGCTCCTTGCCAGCAGCAAGTGGAAGGCTCACCCGACCTGGGCAAGCTGCCAATCCTCAAGCACCTGGAGGCCGACGGCGGGCCCTATATCACCGCAGGTGTTACGGTGCTGCGCGACCCCGATTTTGGACGTAATATGAGCTTTCACCGGCTGATGCAGATTGGCCCGCGCCAATTCACGGCGCGGATCGTCGAGGGGCGAGGAACGGACACAGCGTGGCGCAAGGCCATCTCAGAAGGGCGCGATCTGGAGGTTGCCGTTTGCCTGGGTGTCCCTATCCACGTGCTGTTGGCGGCGGCGATGAGCCCGCCGAAGGGCGTGGACGAACTGGCGATTGCACAGGCCCTTGCCGCGACGCCGATGGTTCGCTGCTTGACCGTCGATCTGGAGGTGCCCGCCGAGTGCGAGGCTGTCCTTGAGGGGCGGATTACGGGCGAGTTAGCGGACGAGGGGCCATTTATCGACCTGACCGAGACCTGGGACGTCGTTCGCCAGCAGCCTGTTGTTGAGATCGACTGCATCACTCACCGGCAGTCGCCCATATACCACGCGCTTCTGCCGGGTGGGTTGGAGCACAAGCTGCTGATGGGCCTTCCTCGCGAACCAACCATCTTTCAGGCAGTGTCGGAGGTGGCAGCCTGCCGGGCGGTGAGCATCACGCCAGGAGGCATGAGCTGGCTGCATGCGGTGGTGCAGATTGACAAGCAGTCCGAAGATGAAGGCCGGCGGGCCATCAAGGCCGCGTTCCGGGGACACGGTTCGCTCAAGCATGTCGTGGTGGTAGATGTGGATGTGGATCCCTTTGATGCAGCAGCAGTCGAGTGGGCGATTGCTACACGTTTCCAGGCGGACAGGGATCTTCTTGTCTTTGCGGATCAACCCAGTAGCAGCCTGGATCCCTCGGCGGCGCTATCGCCAGGACGAAAAGCCCGGTCAGCCAAGATGGGCCTGGATGCGACGATCCCGTGGACTGATGCTTCAGGTCGCGCGCTGAGTCAGACGGAGCGGGACGGCTTCCGGAAGATCTGCTACGGTGACGTGGAGCTATCGAGATATCTGTCATGAGGGAGAAAGAACCGGCACTGCGCCTGACTTCTGACGAACAAGCGATGCTCGCAGGAGAGGCCGGACCCGGTGTGGCCAAGGCGATGGAGATCATCGTTGCCTTGGGACAGATCTACGGCGCGCGTTCGCTGGTACCTGTTGCCAGTGTTCAGGTATCGGGCGTAAGCTATAAGAATCTTGGCGAGGCAGGTCTAGAGTTTCTGGAATCGTGGGCAGCGCAAGGTGCCAGCGTGCGGGTGCCGACGACTCTTAATCCGGCAGGGTTGGATCTGGCTAGCTGGGGCGAACTGGGCTTTTCGCAGGAGTTCGCTCGTCGCCAGCAGGCAGTCGTCGACGCATATACCTCCCTTGGCATAATGCCGACTTGCACCTGTACTCCGTATCTGGTTGGCCAGGTGCCGTCATTCGGCCAGCATATCTCCTGGGCAGAGTCGTCAGCGGTGAGCTATGCGAACTCTGTGCTCGGCGCGCGCACGAACCGCGAGGGCGGACCGAGTGCTCTGGCTGCAGCGATCACGGGCGTCACGGCCTGCTACGGGCTTCATCTTGATGAG
>JASFLR010000363.1:0-4434 GCA_050117995.1 Anaerolineae bacterium | reverse complement strand
TCGGTCGCGTAGAGCTCGTCCAGCGCCCCATCGTCAGGATGGTAGGTGTGGAGCAACTCCTGGAATCTTTCCTGGGCAGCGGCGTAGAGCGACTCGTTGTGCCACAGTGTATCGTCGGCGTCAAAAGCTATCACGTCAATGACCATGATCAACCAGCACGATCCCTGTCAGCAGCTTTCCGCGGGGGTTCATACCGCTCATAGTAGCCCAGAACCTCTCCATCAGGGGCGCGCACCACACGCATAAAGATCCGGTATTCCTCGTTGTCGGTGATCAGGCGCTCGTCCAGGCCTTGATGCATCTCGGCCAATATCTCCTTCATCATCTGCTGCGACAACTCGTTGTGGCAATCGAGCACCGAGCGCCCGATGAGGTTCTCCCGCTCATCGTAGTGGGCAATGGCCGCCTTGTTCATATAGCGCGTCACATGGTCGGTATCCGCAACCAGTATCGGATCCTTTAGACTGTCCAAGATGGCAGCCATAAATGAGGCATCAATCATGCAACCTCCCGTTTTTGCAGTTCTCTCTGCCCCTGGCTGAATCGAGCCAGCACAGGAGCTTCTAGCAGAAGCTAGAAAAGGCCGTCCACAGATAGATAGCGCTGGCCCGTATCGGCCATAACGCAGACAATGACAAGTTCGCCGGCCGATTCGGCCGCTACCTTGAGCGCCACATGGGCCACCGCCCCAGACGATATACCGACCAGGAGACCCTCCTCCCGTGCGATGCGACGGCACATGGCAAAGGCCTCGGCCTCGCTTACAAGAACAATCTCGTCGATCAGCTCACGATCGAGGGTCTCGGGCACAAAGCCAGGCGCCGTCCCCATCATCCGGTGTGGGCGGAAGATGCCCTGCGAAATGGTGGGGGACTCGGCTGGTTCCACCGCGATGAGGCGCACTCCGGTTTTCTTCTCCTTGAGAAAGCGCCCAGCCCCACAAAGAGTCCCACCAGTACCCAGGGCAGCCACCAGGATGTCAATCCGGCCGCCGGTATCCTGCCAGATCTCAGGGCCGGTCCCCAGGTAGTGGGCGCGGGGATTCGAAGGGTTGACATGTTGGCCCACGTAAAAGTACTCCGGGTGTTCGGCACGGATCTCTTTGAGTCGTCTCCGCGCCCCTGCGGTACCCTCGGCAGCGGGGGTGAGAACCAGTTGCGCACCCAGCGCCTGCAGAATCCTGCGACGCTCGACGCTCTGGATCTCGGACATGACCAATATTGCCCTGTGTCCCTTGACCGCTGCGAGCATGGCTACGGCCATCCCGGTGTTTCCGCTGGTGCACTCGATCAAAGTACTCCCTGGCGCGAGTTCGCCCCTGGCCTCGGCATCCTCAATGATCTGCAGCACAGCACGATCCTTGAGACTGAGCGGGTTCATGAACTCGCACTTGGCAAAGACGTGCCATCCACCTGCCAACCGAGCCAGCTTGAGCAGTGGTGTGCCGCCAACCATATCGGTTATGCAGCTGTGGAATTGCATCGTTCCCTGGTTCGCCAATTTCCATCTCCAAACAGCGCTTGACCGATTACGAAAAGCATTGTACAATAGGCGCGCTTTTGGGCCAAACCTGGCCCCTTCGCTAGCCGGGCGACCCCGTCTAGCTAGAGCCTGTGCGAACGGATCATACAGATATATACAACCAGCGGAAGAACTGCTGGTTTCTCCATAAGGGGTAAAGAACGTAATCATGCCGATCTATGAGTACCATTGTGCCGATTGCGATAGGGACTTTCAGAAGCTCCGCCCAATGAGCAAGGCCAGTTCACCTGCACCATGCAGCTATTGCGGAGGCCAACACACCGCGCGCGCCATCTCTCTCTTCTCAGCGATCAGCAAGAGCAGCAACGGAGAAAGCCGTTCTGTAAGCGGAACCTCAAGCGCATGTTCGTCTTGCGCTGCCACCAGTTGCGCCACCTGCAATCACTAGTTGCGCAGATCTATCGGAGCCGTCCCGCACTGAAAGGAGCCCAATGGACCTCTTTGAGAAGTGTCGCACGTGGACCGCAGCTAAGGACCTGAAGGACGCTGGCCTGTACCCCTATTTCATGCCCTTGGACGAGACCGAGGGCAACGAGGTCACCATCGGGGACAAGAGACTGGTGATGATCGGCTCGAACAACTACTTGGGGCTGACCACGCACCCCAAAGTCCGGGAAGCAGCCATCGAAGCCACGCGCCAATTTGGAACGAGTTGCACTGGCTCGCGCTTTCTCAACGGTACACTGGCCTGGCACCTGGAGCTTGAAGAGCGGCTGGCTGATTTCATGGAGAAGGAGGCGGCCCTGGTCTTCAGCACCGGCTACCAGGTCAACTTGGGCACAATCTCCTCTTTGGTGGGCCGGGGCGACTATGTTATCACTGACAAGGATGACCACGCCAGTATTGTAGACGGTTGCCGCCTCTCCTTTGGGAAGCTGAAGCGTTTCCGCCACAACAACTCGCAGGATCTGGAGAGGGTGCTGGGACAACTGCCCGCCAAGGGCGGCAAGCTCGTGGTCGTGGATGGTGTCTTTAGCATGGCAGGCGACATCGCTCCGCTGCCCGAACTCGCCGATATCTGTAAGAGGTTCGATGCCCGCCTGATGGTGGACGATGCGCATTCGGTTGGAGTGCTGGGCGGCGGCAAGGGCACGCCTGTGCACCTGGGGGTAAATGACAACGTGGACCTGGTGATGGGCACGTTCAGCAAGTCCTTCGCCTCTCTCGGTGGCTTTATTGCAGGATCCGAGCCGGTCATCCACTATATCCAGCACCACGCCCGCTCACTGATCTTTAGCGCCTCGATGCCGCCAGGGAATGTGGCTGCAGTATCCGCGGCACTGGACGTGATGATCGAGGAGCCGGAACGTATTGAGCGCGTGAACGAGATCGGCGACTATATGCGGCAAGAGTTCCGAGCGCTGGGCTTTGACACAGGTCCGAGCGAGACGCCGATCATCCCCATCATTATCGGCGACCAGAACGCTACCTTTCTCACCTGGCGGCTGCTCTTTGAGGAGGGCGTGTATACCAATCCAGTCATCCCGCCGGCGGTGCCCGCGACTCAATCTCTGCTGCGCACCAGCTACATGGCAACACATACCAACGAGCAACTGGGGTTTGTACTGGAGAAGTTTGAGAAGATCGGCAAGATGCTTGATCTTATCTAGTGCGACGGAGCCCCCCGCGCGCCGGGCTTGATCTGGCAGCCTCACGGATCACGGGCGTGCAGGGATATTCAGCCATGGCAACGATTCCGCTTCCGCCCCCAGATGCCTGTACGGCAGCGCCTGCTGCAACCATTTTCCCGAGAACTGATAGCCCCCATCTGGCTTGCCAGAGCGCCAGAGTTGGGTTATACTACTCGCACTTGTCCCGGAGTGAGCCTGGCAGCAGGCAAGAGCTCCGAGAGATGCGAACCAAGGTGCGTTAATGCAATCAGAAGAACAACCCAAATCCCGAGGATGCGCGGTTGTCCGCGAGATCCTGGAGACCATACTCTTTACGCTGCTCATCTACTTTCTCGTCCGCTTCTTCGTGTTCGAGAACTACCGTGTCCAGGGCTACAGCATGACGCCGACCTTGGAGGATGAGCAATACCTGGTGGTCAGCAAGCTCAGCTATCGAATTGGCGAGCCACAGAGAGGGGATATCATAGTCTTTGAGGACCCGAACAGACAGGATCGCAAGCTGATCAAACGCGTGATCGGGTTGCCGGGGGAAGTAATCGAGATCCAGCGTGGAGAGGTGTATATCAACGGGCAAAAGCTAGACGAGCCCTATCTAAATGGACCGGGGCACTATTCAACACCCTCTACGCCGATCCCGGGTGGCCAGTACTACGTCCTGGGAGACAATCGCAGTAACTCCAGTGACTCCCATAGCTGGGGGACCTTGGACGGGAGGAATATCGTGGGCAAGGCTTGGCTATCCTACTGGCCCCCGCATCTCTGGGGGATCGTGCCACACGAGGTCTATGGAAGCGTCCAGTAGCCGGATACAAGTGACGGGAACAGAAGGACAGGCATGACGTATTCGGAAGATCAGGTCAAGGCTATTGTGCGCAAGGTCTTGCTCCGGACCTTGGGACCGGACGGTGTCGAAGGAGCCAAGACCGAAGCAGCGCCCCGCCAGGAAGCTCGCCGGGCGCGAACGACGGTCACTGAAGCCGATGTGCTTACCGTGCCATCCGGGGGGAGGCTATCCATCCCTGCAAATGCCATGATCACACCCCTTGCCCGCGACACGGCCGTCGAGCGCCAGGTCGAGCTGGTGCAAGAACCCGACGCGTTACTGGCAGCGGAGCGTAAGATCACGTCAAGCTCCAGCCGGTCCGTTGCCTTGGGCGCCGATCATGGCGGCTATGCGATGAAAGAAGACCTGAAAGGGTATCTGGGAGACCTGGGCTACGAGATCATCGATTGCGGCACTAGCAGCAAAGACTCGGTGGAC
>JASFLR010000362.1:0-4448 GCA_050117995.1 Anaerolineae bacterium | reverse complement strand
GGTTGTTCAACGATACGTGTGGCTGGATCATGATTGGGGTGTCCGTGGTCATGATCGCGGTGGGATTCTTGATCATCCGCAAGATCGTGGACATCGAGGTTTAGCGCAAAGCTGAATTCGAGAGCCGGGTTGCTGGAGAGAACTCGGCGCAACTACTGCTCGCTCTGGACGAATGGAGAACGCGTATGGTTCCTGCTTTGATAGCTGCAGGTGCATTTGTGGCCATTATGCTCGTGATCATCGGCATCACTTCGCCGCGTCCTGCCGATCGGGTCGAGGCCCGGCTCTTGGAGTATGGGGACCGGGTACTGACCCTGGAGGAGATCGAGCTCTCCCAACCTTTTAGCCAGCGCGTGCTGTTGCCCATGATCCGGGCCAGCTCTGCTTTTGTCTCGAGATTCACGCCGCAGCGCAGCCTGGAGGATACCCAGCACAACCTGGATCTGGCTGGGAATCCTAACAACTGGAGTGCTGCCGAGTTCCTTGGAATCCGTGGCCTTTCAGCCCTGCTGCTGGCGGCTGTGACCTTCGCGGTGTTGATGTTGTCAGAGGCTCCTGTCACGCGGCAACTGCTGCTCAGCTTTGTGATGGGCCTTTTGGGATTCTTGCTGCCCGTGCTTTGGCTGCGCCAGCGGATCCGGAGCCGCCAGGACGAGATTGTAAAGACGCTGCCTGATGCTCTCGATTTGCTGACCATTAGCGTAGAAGCGGGACTGCCCTTTGACGGTGCGATGCAGCGCGTGGCGGCCAAGTGGGACAATGAGCTGAGCCGGGGGTTCCGGCGCCTTTTGACCGAGATGCAGGTGGGCAAGTCCCGCAGGGATGCCCTACGCGACATGGCTGCTCGGATGGAAGTGCCGGATGTCACCAGCTTTGTGGCTGCCCTTGTACAGGCGGATCAGCTGGGCATCAGCATTGCCAAGGTGCTCCGCATCCAGTCGGAGCAGATGCGCATCAAGCGACGGCAGAGGGCAGAAGAAAAGGCCCAACAGGCCCCGATCAAGATGCTGATACCGATGACATTCCTGATCTTTCCGACCATCCTGATCGTCATCCTGGGTCCGGCCTTTCTCATCCTCAGAGAGTCGTCCATTTTCTCGGCCCTGTAACCGATCGAGTTGAGCTCAGGATGACTTTGTCAGTATTGGTCCTTAGAGCCTGGAGACTGTGACCAACCAACCTGGTTTGGCCAAAGACACCACGCCTGGCGTGGTGTGGATTGACAGACTCAAGAATGTGGCTCTGGATCTGCTCTTTCCACCCCATTGCGCGGTGTGCCAGCGGTTCGGCGCGTGGCTATGTGCGGATTGCCTTGGCGAGATTGAAGCGATCGAGCCGCCGATGTGCCAGTATTGCGGTGTGCCACTGGAAAATGGTGGGCGAGCAGCGGTCTGCGGGCGCTGCCAGGTTTCCCCGATCCAACTGGATGGGATCCGCTCCTATGCTATCCACAGCGGACCTCTGCGGAAGGCTATTCACCAATTCAAGTACGAGGACTTGAGGGCTCTGGCTGGCTTGCTTGGTCAGTTGATGGCAGATGGCTGGCGTGCGCTGGCTCCTCCTGGCCTAGTGTTGGACGCAATCGTGCCGGTCCCGTTGCACCGCATGCGCGAGCGGCAGCGCGGGTATAACCAGGCCGCTCTGCTGGCCAGAGAGCTGGGCGCTTGCCTGCACATTCCGGTGGTCGAGGATGCTATTGTACGTTCCAGGGCCACGGCACCCCAGGTAGACCTGAACGCCAAAGAGCGGCTTGCGAATGTCCGGGACGCCTTTGAGTGCAGGGGGCGGGACCTGGCTGGAAAGCGCGTGTTGTTGGTCGACGATGTATGTACCTCCGGTGCAACACTCGAGTCTGCATGTCTGGCTCTGCGGGGTGTGGGCGTCACGTCTGTGTGGGCTTGCACTCTGACCCGTGCCAGGCCGGACCCAGGAGAACTGCGCCTGGCGTAGGACTAGAGGAATCACTATACAAGGAGAGTGGAAAATGGAACTGACCATCAAGGGGAAAAACGTAGAGATCACTGACCGGCTCAATGACTATGTAGAGAAAAAGATCGGCAAGCTTGATCGCTACCTTCCCTCCATCTCGGAGGCGTGGGTTGAGCTTACGACAGAGGGCACCAGGGCCGCTGAGGACAGGCAGGTGTGCCAGGTCACCGTGCGCGCTAACGGAACGATCTTGCGGGCCGAGGTGCGGTCCGATGACATGTTTACCTCCATTGATGCTGTCTTGGACAAGATGTATCGCCAGATCGCACGCTACAAGGGCAAACGCCAGAATCGCTGGCGTGGCGCGGCGATCCCAATAGAGCCGCTGCCGTTTGATGAGGAAGATGATTATGACGAGGAGACGAGCACGATTGTGCGGACCAAGCGCTTCCGCATGATACCTATGGGTGCAGATGAGGCGATCGAGCAGATGGAACTGCTGGGCCACGACTTTTTCGTGTTCTACAACGCTGATGATGGGCAGGTCAATGTGATCTACAGGCGCAAGGACGGAGACTACGGGCTGCTACAACCAGAGTTGCAGTAGCCAAGCCGCCAGGTGAGGGCCGGGGCAGTGGCGCCCCGGCTCTCTCGTTTTGGTAGACTTGTTTGACGCGCTGGCTCCCACAATCTCGAAGCCGTCTGGTTGCATGTGGGGTCACCTGTCTGCGAGTGCCCCAGATGGCCTTTCGCGCAGCCCGGCGCGCTCGGCTGTCGTTGGGTTGACATGCTTCTGACGATGCGCTAGAATGGGGGACACCAACCACGGAGAAGCTCTCATGGGTATGATTCTATTCGTCTGCACCGGCAATCTGTGTCGCTCTCCGATGGCCGAAGGACTGCTGCGCCACAGGATGATCCAGGAAGGGCTGGATTCGCGATACAAGGTGGCCTCTGCGGGTACCTGGGGGGTCGAAGGGAGCCCAGCAAGTGAGAATGCCGTTGCTGTCATGGCCGAGCGTGGGGTGGACATTGGTCCGCACCGGGCGCGTACGGTCACCGGCGGACATGTTGCCGAGGCTGATTTGATCCTCGTCATGAGCCGCGAGCACCAGCATCTGCTAGAGAACACCTGGCCTCAGTACCGGTGGAAGGTTCGTCGCCTCAGCGAGATGGCCGGCAAGCGGAGGGATATCCAGGACCCCTATGGCGGTTCTATCGAGGAATACCGTGCCTGCGCCGAGATTATCGCTGACTACATCGATCAAGGGCTCGAGCAGATCGTTGAGCTGGGTTGAGCTGCTGGTCCCCGATCTTTGATCCGGCTGGCACCGATGGTCGTCAGGGCTTGGGGTCGGAGCCTGCGTGCAATTGGCGCAGCCGCCAGTAGGCCAGCAGCGTGTACCAGCTCATGAGCCCGCAGAAGAGCAGTCCGTAGAGATGATCACGGTAGCCCTGAAGTGTCACAAAGCGGCGCCAGAACTCCCTCAAGGGCATCGTCACGTAGGTCCAGGGCCTTGCTCGTATCCCTTCAAGGAATAGTATTTCGGCTTCAAAAGCTGTGTACCGTCTCATCTTGCGCCGGAACTGGGCGACGGTGTCATAGTTGTAGTGGATGAAGTGCTCCTGAAGCGTCCCAGCTTCACCGTCAAGGATGACAATCTCGTGCACAGGGTGATCGGGATCGTAGCGGGCCTTGCCGCGGCGCAGCAACCGAAGTTGATGGTCCGGATACCAGCCGCCGCCGCGCATGCGGTGGCCGATCATGTAATTGTAACGCGGAATCCACCATCCTGCTGGCGCCTCCCGACCGGCGCCCTTGATCGTATGTCGCACCTCGTCTGCAAGTGCTGGCGTAACTCGCTCATCCGCATCCACGAACAGGATCCAGGTGGCTTCCACGGTCTGCAGTGCTGCGTTGCGCTGAGAGGCAAAGTCCTGCAAAGCGTGGCTGATCACGCGAGCCCCTTTGGCTCGGGCGATGTCGACGGTGCGGTCATTGCTATAGTCGTCGAACACGACGCGCTCATCGGCCCAGGCCAGGCTATCCAGGCAGTCGCCGAGGTGGCGCTCCTCATCTTTGGTGAGAACCACTGCTGCCAGTTCGATGCTCACAGCGCCGCTACCTCCTGAAAGGCTGCTAGCCTCTGTTCAAGTTCATTGCCATCTATCTCGCCGCGTCGGTGGGCTGCACGCGCGCGCCGGGCCTCCGCCCACAGTCCCAGACGGACCAACTTGCGCGCACACCAGCGAAACGCCGGGCCCTCGTGTTCCTCAAACATCAAAAAGCGGCTGCGCCACAGGGCCACGAACATCTTGTCGCGGAATTGCTGTGTGCTTTGTGCCACCAGGTGGACAATCTCAGCCTCCGGCACGCAGTAGATCTGACAGCCTGCCTTCTTGATGCGATGGCACAGGTCGATCTCCTCGCAGTACATAAAGTATTGCTCGTCAAAGGCACCCACCTGTGCCAGTGTGTCGCTGCGGACCATCAAGGCGGCGCCCAGAGGGTGGTCCAC
>JASFLR010000361.1:0-4449 GCA_050117995.1 Anaerolineae bacterium | reverse complement strand
CTCGGTGACGGGCGCGGTGCTGCTCACGCTGCACCCCATCGGTGTGGCCTGGGATGAACTTGACGCCACAGTCTTTTTACCCGTCTTCCTTCCATTCTATGATATGCTCCGCTATGGAGGACGTATTGCCTGGTACGTTTTCGCCGTAGGCGCACTCTCCGCTGTGTGGCGCAAAAAGATCGGCAGGCGATGGCGTACCATCCATGATTTCAACTATCTGGCTTTTGTCTTTGGCACTGTTCACGCCAACCTGATAGGGGCCAATTTTGAGGACTGGCCGGTGCGCGTTGTCTCCATGGCCATGTTCATCGTCGTCGCCGTGCTTTTTGTCAGGCAGCGGATCGAAGCCCGTAAGAGACAGGCGGAGATCCAGGCCAAGATAGCCGCGGCTAAACGTGCCTAGAAGAAGAAGGTGTAGTACTATGCCAAGAATGAGAATCAGACTCTGGCTGCAAGGCGTGTTTTGGATCCTGGTCTACTTACTTCTGACCACCGTCCCTCTCCTCATCTTGTTGATTGGGCCGGTGCCTCCGGGCCGGGAATTTTGGCGCGAGCTCTCGGTGGCCTTGGGCTTTGGTGGCCTGACCATGATGGCCCTCCAGTTTGTGTTGACGGCCCGCTTCAAGGTAATCAAAGCGCCCTACGGCAGCGACGTGATATATCACTTTCACCGCCAGATCTCGCTGGTCGCCTTTGTGCTAATCCTCCTTCATCCTCTGCTGCTGTTCATCAATTCACCCGATACACTCCGTTTGCTCAATCTCTTTGCGGCCCCCTGGCGGGCCCGAGCCGGGGTGGTGGCCGTCCTGTTGCTGGCGGCCTTGATCGTCGCTTCGCTTTGGCGCAAGCTTTTCAAGATCGAGTACACCCGCTGGCGGATCTGGCATGGCATATTGGCCATCGCCGTGGTCGCGCTGGCAATGGCCCACATCGTCCTGGCCGCTCACTATGTGAACACGCCATGGAAGCGGGTGTTCTGGGCTGGCTATGGCTTGTTCTGGGTCGGCTTGCTGGTCTGGGTCCGGTTGATCAAGCCCATGCTGCTGCTACGTCGGCCCTATGCCGTCCACCAGGTGATCCAGGAGCGCGGCAACGCCTGGACGCTGGTCGTCAAACCGGTCGGGCATGCAGGCATGAGCTTCATGCCGGGCCAGTTCGCCTGGCTGACTGCCTGGAAGTCGCCCTTTGAAGACGCCGAGCATCCCTTTTCGTTCTCGTCCAGCGCCAGCCAGTCTGACAGCGTCGCGTTCACCATCAAGGAGCTGGGGGATTTTACGCGGACCATCAAGGATCTGCAGCCCGGCCAGCGCGTGTACCTCGATGGGCCGTTTGGAGCGTTCAGCGTAGACCGGCATCCTCATGCGCAGAGCTACGTGTTCGTTGCTGGTGGCATAGGCATTACCCCTATGATGAGCATGCTGCGCACCTTGGCCGACCGGGGCGACCGGCGTTCCCTTCTCTTGGTCTATGCCAACAATACTTGGGAGGATGCAGCCTTTCGCGAGGAAATTGACTCACTGCGGCAGAGGCTCGACCTGCAGGTGGTGCATGTGCTCCGCGACCCGCCGGAGGGGTGGCAGGGGGAACAGGGATTTGTTGGCAAAGAGCTGTTGGCTCGCCACCTACCGCCCGAGCGGAGCCGCGACGCCTTCGAAGTCTTTATCTGCGGTCCCAAGCCGATGATGGACAATGTAGAAAAGGCACTGGTTGAGCTGGGCGTGCATTTGGGCGACTTTCACTCGGAACGCTTTGACCTGGTATAGGAGGGCATGAACGTGCGACAGCGGATATCTACCTGGCTGGCGATTCTGATCGGTCTTCTGATCTTGGTCCTGGCGTTGCTCTTTGCGCTGATGCAGAGCACCTGGCTACCGCTCTCCTGAGTGGCGGCGGCAAGGAATCTATCATGGACTTGGTCACACTGCTTTTGTTCGTTGCCGGTTTCGGTCTGCTGATCGGCGGCGCCGAGATGTTGGTACGCGGTGCCTCGCGACTCGCCTGCACCCTAGGCGTGTCACCACTGATCGTCGGCCTCACCGTCGTCGCCCTGGGCACCAGCTCACCGGAATTGGCCGTGGGCATCCAATCGAGCCTGATGGACTCCGGTCAAGTCGCACTGGGCAACGTCGTTGGCAGCAACATCGTCAATATCCTGCTCATCCTGGGCCTCTCAGCGACGATCACGCCGCTGATCGTGGCACAGCAACTGGTCCGGCTGGAAGTGCCGCTGATGATCGGTATCTCGGTTCTGGTGCTGGTCCTTGGCCTCGACGGGGCGATTGGCCAATTCGATGGCCTTCTGCTTGTTGCTGGGATCGTGGCCTATACTGTCTTTGCGGTCCGCCAGAGCCGCAAGGAGAGCCGTCAGGTGCAGGAGGAGTATGCCCAGGAATTCGGTAGGAAGGCCTGCGGCAGCTTGTGGGAGGGGCTCGTCCAGATCGGATTGGTGGTTGGCGGGCTGGTCTTGCTCGTGCTCGGTTCGCGTTGGCTGGTCGACGGCGCCGTAGCGCTGGCTATGACGCTGGGTTTCAGCGAGCTGATCATCGGTCTGACCGTAGTGTCGGTCGGCACAGGCATGCCAGAGCTCGTCATCTGTGTGGCGGCCAGCATCCGCGGTGAGCGGGACATCGCGGTGGGCAACGTGGTAGGTAGCAACATTTACAATATCTTGGCTGTGCTTGGCTTGACGGCGACCGTGTCTCGGGGCGGCGTGGCGGTGCCCCCAGCGGCGCTGGCCTTTGACATTCCGGTCATGATCGCCGTAGCTGTGGCCTGCCTGCCCGTCTTTTTTCTGGATGGCAGGATCGCGCGCTGGGAGGGTGTGCTTTTCCTCGGCTACTATGTCGCCTACACGCTGTATGTGATCCTGGACGCTACGCAGCACGACGCACTTAACACCTTCAGCCTCATTATGCTCGTGTTTGTCATCCCGCTGACCGCCGTGACCCTAGCCGTGTTGGTGGTTCGTGCGCTGCGGCGCGGTCCGGCCCTTTCATAGGAACGAGGTTAGAGGCCAGGTCTAGACCCAGGCAGGGGGAGGAGGCGGCAAGATGGATAGGTACCTCAAGTGGTTCGAGCGGACAGTGGTGTTTGCCCTAATCGTCATGATGTCGCTCGTCATCCTGCTTTCGACGGTTGAGCTGGGCTGGATCATCATCTTGGACGTGATCACGCCACCGATCATCCTGCCGCAGATCAGCGAGCTGCTGGAGATCTTTGGCTTCTTCCTGCTCATCTTGATCGGCATCGAACTGCTGGAGACGCTCCGGGCCTACCTCGTGGAACAGGTGGTCCATGTCGAAGTCGTGCTAGAGGTGGCACTCATCGCCATTGCCCGCAAGGTGATCATACTTGAGCCCAAAGAGATGCCCGGCGTGACGGTGTTTGCCATTGCAGCGCTCATCCTTGCCCTGGCAACAGGCTTCTTATTGGTGCGGAGGAGCCGCCGCAGGTCTGGGGCCGTACCGGTTTCCAAGGAATATTAGATCAGATCCGACTGTTGATACGCAGATACTCCTGGCATCGGGCCTGGGGTCTTTGGTCCCGATATAGCTGTTCCCGCCCCTGCCATATCCTCCCGTGCCATAGCCCTGGCACTCCTCACTGAATAGACACAGCTCCCCCGCTGGCAGCGAGTCATCCTGGGCCAACGTAACTCCGGTCAGGCCGATCAGCACCGATAAGAGCAACATTGTGATACCAAGTCGTTTCAACACGTTGAACTCCATCCTTGGATTTCCCGGGCCCGTTGGGGTTGGCTCCACTGTGGCACAAAGATGTTCGAAAGTTGCCAAGAGATGTTTGGATTTGATTGGACTGTGGCCCGATCATAGCTTGGTCAGGATCTTGTCTTTGCCTGAGGAAAAGGGCAAGCCCCTGGTCAGATGACCAGGGAGAAGATTAGCAACCTGACCAGGAAAAAGACTCCCAAGCTGACCGGTGTGCGCATGGCCGATCCGTGATATCCTACAAGAGGGAAGTCTGCAACTCGATAGGAGGGATTGACATGACACATCTAGTATGGTTCTACCTGGGATGGGTACTGGCTGCCGGGCTGCTTGGGTTCGCCGTTGCCGCCCTGTTCTCCGGCTGGTTGCGGTTGTCCCGCCGGCTGTTTCTCGTGCCCTACTTTGCGCTCGGAGGTGCTTTTCTGGTCGGGTTTTTCCTGTGGAGCCGGATCGACCCGATCGCCCTGCTCGTTGAGAATTGGTATTGGGGACTGCTGGCCGGCACGCTGGTTGGGCTATTCCTGATTCGCAACGTCTGGTCCCAGCCTGCTTCAGCGCGGCCGGCGGGCGCCGGCTTGGTCTTTGACGCCCTGTGGGTGGGCCTGGGATATGGGGCTATGGACGCCTTGTTCCTCAACGTCATGCCCTGCTTGGCCATCTGGACCGGCTTTTCTGAGGCTGGCTGGACGACAGCCTGGCCGGGCAAGATCGCCCTTGGGGT
>JASFLR010000360.1:0-4458 GCA_050117995.1 Anaerolineae bacterium | reverse complement strand
TTTCCTGGCGGGCTGGACTGGGTGCAGCAGCGTGCACCCGGCATGGTCCCGTGGGCATGGGCTGTCAACGGGTACTTGTCCGTGCTAGCCTCGATACTGGCAGCCATGATCGCCTTATCCGCCGGCTTCTTCTGGGTGCTGGCTGCCGGCGCGCTGGCCTATGCCGGCGCCTGGCTGGCACTGCGCCAGCAGGTTCGAGGATACGAGAGCCAATGAGATTGCGTTTTGCCTTTCTTGTCCTCAAGGAGCATCCCTACGGCCGGGAGATGCTGCGCATTCTGCTCGAGCGGGGTCATATGCCGGGGTTGATCATCGAGGAGGACTCGGCAGTTGCCGATGAGGAGCGGGGAAAATTCCTTACGCGCATCGCGGGCCAGCCTGTCCCGCCGGCGATTGCCGAGCTGGTCGCTGGGTTGGATATACCCTGCCGTGCCGTGCACAACCACAACAGCCTGGGCTGCCTCGAGACGCTGCGCGACCATGGTCCCGATCTGGTGGTGCTGGGGGGGACGCGCATCATCCGCCCACCCGTCCTGGAGGTCCCCTCTCTGGGGACGATCAACGCCCACCCTGGCCTCCTGCCCCAGCTGCGCGGCTCCTCGTCGGTGGGCTGGGCGCTGTACAAGGATCTGCCCGTCGGTTCCACCGTGCACTATGTGGATGCCGGGATTGACACAGGGCCGATCCTGCTCCGGCGACAACTCCTGGTCTACCGGGGCGAGCGCTATGAGCAGATTGTACGGCGCGTGCTCACCCTCTCGGGTGAGTTGATGGCAGAAGCACTGACCCTCATCGAGTGTGGAGCCGCCCAGCCCAGGCCGCAGGACCCGGCTGAAGGCGAGGCGCTGCGCGTGATCCCGCCCCACCTCCTTGCCGAGGCCAAGAACCGTCTTGCTGCCGGGCTGTACAATCACTTTGCCGATAGAGAGGTGCGGGATGATGCAGATGAACCATCGAGAAGCTGAGAACCATCGGGCCGTCCCCGACCATGCCCGGCTGCTGGACGCCGGGGACCAGCTGGCGCGCTTTCGGCGGGCGTTTGAGATAGCCGAACCGGAGCTGATCTACCTGGATGGCAACTCGCTTGGGCGCCTGCCGTGCGAGACCGAAGAGCGAATAACAACTGCGGTCACTGACGAATGGGGGCGCAACCTGATCCGGGGCTGGAATGCCGGTTGGTACAGCGCCTCCAGCCGGCTCGGCGACAAGATCGGCCCGTTGGTGGGTGCCGGCAGTGGGCAGGTAGTGATCAGCGATTCCACCTCTGTCAACCTATTCAAGTTGGTCATGGCTGCGCTTGCTCTGCGACCCGGTCGGGATCGAATTGTCAGCGATGTGCTGAATTTCCCGTCAGACCTGTACATTCTCCAGGGGTGCGTGGAGTTGCTGGGCAACCGGCACAGCCTTCACCTGGTTCCCTCAGCGGATGGGGTTACGATTGACCCGTCGACCCTGCTTTCCGCTATCGACGAGCGCACGGCACTGGTGACTCTGTCCCACGTCACCTTCAAGAGCGGATTCCTGCATGACGCGGCGGCGGTGGTCGGGAGGGCTCGTCAAGTAGGAGCCCTGGTCCTCTGGGATTTGAGCCATTCTGTTGGCGTCGTGCCTATCGACTTGGATGGTTGGGGAGCTGATTTTGCCGTGGGCTGCACGTACAAATACCTGAATGGCGGCCCCGGCGCGCCGGCTTTTCTCTACGTGCGGCGCGAGCTGCAAGACAAGGTACGCTCCCCGATTTGGGGCTGGTTTGGGCAGCGCGCGCCATTTACTTTTGACCTGGGCTACGAGCCGGCAGAGGGTGTGGCCCGTTTCCTCGTGGGCACACCGCCCGTTCTATCACTGGTTGCCTTGGATGCGGCTCTGGACCTCACGCTGGAGGCCGGCGTCGGGCCAATCCGCGCCAAGTCCGTCAGTCTGACTTCTTACCTGGTCTACCTCTTTGATACCTTGCTGGTGCCCCTGGGGTTCCGGCTGGGTACGCCCCGCGATCCGGCCCGGCGGGGATCGCACGTCAGTATCCGCCATCCCGATGGCTACCGGATCAGCCAGGCGCTCATCGAGGAGATGCAGGTCTTGCCCGACTTTCGGGAGCCCGACAATATCCGGCTGGGCCTGGCTCCGCTCTATACGTCCTTTTCTGAGGTGTGGGAGGCGGTAGACCGCATTCGTCGCGTCGTGGTAGAGGAGCGATACCGCAAATACCCCCAAGAGCGTTCCATCGTAACCTGAGCCTGCATCGCTGATGGGGCCCTGCCTGCAGGTTCGCTGGCATGCGATTTGCCCTTTTGTCGGTTCCTTGGTACAATCGCCCCATCATGGAAGACCAGCAATCACTACCACTGCCTATCTGGGTCGATACCGAGCCTGGATTTCGAGCCCTCTTGGCCCATCTACGTGGTGAACCCGCACTTGCTGTGGACACCGAGTCGAATAGCCTGTACGTCTACCGGGAGCAGGTCTGCCTGATCCAGATCTCTGTGCCTGGGGCCGATTATTTGGTCGATTCCCTCGCACTGGATGATCTCTCAGCGCTGGGACCCATACTGGCCGACCCCGACGTAGTAAAGGTGTTCCATGGTGCCGAGTACGATGCAAGTGTGCTATACCGGGACTTTGGCTTCACCGTTTCGTCCCTCTTTGATACCATGTGGGCCAGTCGCATCCTTGGCTGGCCGGCTCATGGGTTGGCCGCCCTGCTCAAGGCGCACTTTGGCGTGCACCTCAACAAAAAGTACCAGCGAGCCAACTGGGGTTTGCGTCCGTTGCCCGCTCCGCAACTGGACTATGCCCGCCTCGATACCCACTATCTGCTGCCTTTGCGGGAGATCCAGGTACGCGAGTTGGATGCCGAGGACCGGTGGCCCCAGGCCCGGCACCGTTTCGCCAAGGTCGCTAGTGCCCGGGGCGAGCCGAAAGAATTCGACCCCAACGGCTTCTGGAAGTTCGACGGTGTCCGCGAACTGGACGATGCCGGTCGTGGCGCGCTGCGGGAGTTGTATCGCTATCGCGATCAGTTGGCCCGTTCCGAGAACCGCCCGCCGTTCCGCGTCATCTCCAGACAGGCGCTGATCGGCTTGAGCAAAAAGCGTCCGAGCAAGCGGCACGAGTTGCATTTGATCAAGGGCGTCTCCAAGCGCATGGTGGGCAGGTACGGACGGGGGCTGCTGGCAGCCATCCGCCACGGAGAGGGCCGGCCACTGGCCTGGCGCGATCGCCCCCGGCAATCCAACAACTCGTCGCGCAAGTCGAATGGCCGCCCCTCTGCAGCATGCCAGGCCCGCTTTGAATCTCTGCGAGCTTGGCGCAATGCCACTGCTGAGGAGCGTGGCGTCGAGCCCGATATCATCCTCACCAACAGCACGCTTTGGGCGGTGGCCTGCCGCAATCCTACCTCCCGTGCCGATCTGTCCGATGGCGATATGCTGGCTCCCTGGCAGGTGAACGAGTTCGGCCATGACCTGCTGGCTGTGATGCGGCGGGCACGCTAGGTAGCGTTCTGCAACGGGCAGCGGCTGGTCCCCGAGATCCGCACGTAGGAGTGCATCTGGCAGACGGCAGCATGTTGCTGCGCTTCTTCCGCACGAGTCCGCCTCCTCGGAGTTGCTCGAGGGGCCCGCGTTTTCAGCAGCATCGGCTTTCCGAAATCAGGGCTAGTTGCGTGTTGGGGCAATAGTAGGTATAATTGGATTGGAAAAGTGTGACATAGGAGAGAGCATGCCAAAGTACGCATTCTTCAAGGGCGATATCGTCCCTATTGAGGAAGCCAAGATCAGTATCATGACCCACGGATTCAACTACGGTACCGGGTGTTTTGAGGGCATCCGCGCCTATTGGAACGAGAAGGAGAGCCAGCTCTACGTATTCCGCATGCGCGAGCACTACCGGCGGATGGAGCGCTCGGCGCGTATTCTGCGCATTGATCTGCCCTACGGCTCGGACGAGTTGGGTGAGCATACGCTGCGCCTGCTGCGTAAGGAGGGCTATAGGGAGGACGTCTATATTCGCCCGCTGGCCTACAAGTCATCTGAGGTGATAGGCGTGCGGCTGCATGACCTGGAGGATGATCTTGCCATCTATGCCACGCCATTTGGGCGCTACATAGAGAATGAAGAGGGCGCGCACGTGTGCGTCTCCGGTTGGCGGAGGGTGAGCGACAATGCCACCCCCGCGCGGGCAAAGATCACCGGCGCCTATATCAACTCTGCGCTGTCCAAGACCGATGCGGTGCTGGGAGGGTACGATGAGGCGGTGGTCCTCTGCGAGTCGGGACGCGTCTCTGAGGGCAGTGCCGAGAACCTCTTCCTGGTACTGAATGGGACCCTGATCACCCCAGATGTCACCTCCAATATCCTGGAAGGCATCACGCGCGACACCATCATCACCTTGGCACGCGAAGAGATGGGCATGCAGACGGTTCAGCGCTCGATTGATCGCAGCGAGCTCTACATCTGCGAC
>JASFLR010000359.1:0-4469 GCA_050117995.1 Anaerolineae bacterium | reverse complement strand
CTCTCTGTCCCTGACATGACCTATACCCCGTCGCCTACCCCCACCCCCACGCCTTTGCCTACCTTTACGTCCACGCCCACGCCTGTGCTATCGCCCACACCCACAGCGACGCCGCTGCCGCCACCTGCTCCGATCCAGATCCGCATCCCGGCTTTGGGCGTCAGCCGGTCCATTGTGAAGTTGCCCCGGATCAGGGATCGCGCGACCGGAGCGTGGACGTGGAACACCGATGCTCTCTTTCGCCGAGGGCGTGCCGACCTGGTAGGTCACTGGGTTGGTTCTGCCTATCCTGGCGAGGAGGGCAATATGATCCTGGCAGGTCACAACTATGGCTATGGCTACAACGGAGTCTTTGTACGGCTTGGGAGTCTGAGGCGCGGGCAGAAGGTGTACGTTGTCAACAGTGTGGGTCAGACGTTTACCTACACGGTCGTGCAGGTCAAAAAGCTCGCATGGAGGAACAAGGGCTTTCGCGAGTTGACGCAGCACCTGAGCTTCCTTGCCCCAGGCGGACCGGAACGCGTGACGCTGGTGAGTTGTGCTGGTGCGGATATTGAGCCGTTCCCCGAGCGTGTCTACGTTGTAGCCGAACGCAAGGACTAGAGCGCAGCGAGCGGACCGTCGATGGGACGGAAGCCGCCTATTGGTCTATCCCCCGCCTGATCTGAGTCGCCATATCGCGAGCACGTTGCGGTGCGTCCCCGACATACCCCTTGGCGTCCAGGAGAGTTCGTACCTGCTCTGCTTTCAGGAAATCCAGAATGGCCGGATCTGACGAGAGTAGTTGCGGTAGTGGATTGCCTGTCGAAGCATCCCGCTGTACGGAATCCCACGCAGCCAGGCTATGCTGCCGGATCACCTCGTGCATCGCCTGCCGGTCGGCACCGGCTTTGACCAACTCCATGAGCAGGCGCTCGGTGGCGGCAAAGGTCCCGTAGACCTCCATCTTGTTGGCAACTGTACCATCACGCACAACCAGATCGCGAAAGATGTAATGGGCGCGCTTTACCAACTCATCGCAGAGCAGGAAGGCCTGCGGCAGGATCAGGCGCCGGTTGCCCGAGTCATCCAGGGTTCTCTCCAGCAGCGAGTGGGCCGCATTATCCCAGGCAACGCGCGGCAGGGCTGCCACAAGCCGTGCCAGGCTGTTGATATTCTCCGCGTTGACCGGGTTTCGTTTGAAAGGCATGGCTGACGAACCTACCTGGTGGCGGGCGAATGGCTCACTCCATTCCCCAAATGGCTGTGCCTGGAGGAGGCGCAGGTCGAACGCAAACTTGTACAGAGATCCAGCCAGTCCCGCCAGGGCATTCATCACCAGCCAGTCCTGCTTCCGCGGGTAGGTTTGCGTGGTCACAGGAAATGCCTCCAGGCCAAGGCGAGCCATCACGCGGGCTTCCAGGTCTTTGGCCGGATTCTGCTGTTCAGCTTTGTCGCATGAAGAGAGCAATTGCGTGTAGGCCGCCGAGGTGCCTGTGGCTCCCTTGAGGCCCTTGCCCCGGATCTGCCCGCGGACGCGTTGCAACTCCTGCAGGTCGATGAACAGGTCCATGCCATATTGGGCCAACCGGTAGCCCACCGTTGTCGGCTCTGCTGGCTGCAGATGCGTGTAGGCCATGCAGTCCTGGCCGGCTCGTGCCTCGATCTGTTTCGCCAGATCGGATAGTAGCGGCCGCAGGCGGGATAGCAGCAGATCAAGGGCGTTGCGCAAGCGCAGGGCATCGGCGTTGTCCTCAATGTCGGTGCTGGTTGCGCCCAGGTGGATAATGCCGCCACCGACGGGGCACTGCTCGGCAAACGCCTTGATCTCGGCCATCAGGTCGTGCCTGACGACTGCCTCGATCTCATGCGCGCGGTCCACATCCACATCGGCAGCGTGCGTGCGAAGATCGGTGGCTTGCTCTGGCGAGACCAATCCCAGTTCTGCCTGAGCTTCGGCAAGAGCCACCCAGATGCGCCTCCACAGCAGGCGCTTTTGCTGCTCCGACCATACCTCTCGCATCTCCACAGAGCCATATCGCCAGGTGAGCGGGGATAGGTACGTTTCGTGATCGTACATGGTTTCTCCTTGCATCGTCGCGGCAGGGTGCAGTCCGCTATTGGCCGTATACGTCCGGGCGCCGATCGGCGAGGAACGGGAACAGCTGGCGTGCTCGTGCTACCTCGTCCAGGTCTATCGAGGTCAGGAGCAGATTGGGCTGTGATCCTCCCTCAACCAGCACGCGCGCCCAGGGATCTACCGCTGCCGAGTGCCCGCCAAACTCGCCGTCGGCGTCGACCCCGGCCCGGTTGCAGCCTGCCACGTAGAGTTGGTTCTCCACAGCACGCGCCCGCAGCAACAGGCGCCAGTGCTCCACCCGGCGGATAGGCCATTCGGCAGGAATCAGGATGAGCTGTGCGCCGGCGTCGGCAAAGCGGCGCCAAAGCTCTGGGAAGCGCAGGTCATAGCAGATGGCCATCGCCACGGTGCCCCATGGCAGCTCAAAGACGGGCAGCGCATCACCCGGCGTCAAGTGCTCGACCTCGCCCAATGGGGCCCAAAGATGCACTTTGCGGTAGGCACCCAGGCACCTGCCGTCCGGTCCGTAAAGCGCGGCAGTGTTAAATGGCCGTCCACCGGGGTTCTCCTCCAGGGCTGTGCCCGTCACGTACAGACCGTGGACCTGCGCCAGTTCGGCCATCAGCGCGAAATGTCCCTGGTCCAATGGGGCGGCTTGCTCGCGGGCGCGACCCAAGTTGTAACCTGTAGCCCACAATTCAGGCAGTACCAATAGGTCAGCGTCCTGGGCGACTGCCTTTGTTGCCATGCTCTGCGCTGCCTGATAGTTCGCTTCCGGTCTGTCCAGGGATATGGCCATCTGGGCCAGGGCAATAGTGATTTTCATCTGTCTCCTCCTCGGACACATTATACTTCATTTTCGCGGGAAAGACACTTCTATGCAGACTGCCCCGGGAGAGTTCTCAAACGAATCCGGCCAGGCTATTGGATTCGACATGGATCTGCCACAGACCAAAGCGCTTGAAGTTCAAGCCAGAACGTGATATACTATAACTGCAGGCGAGGGGTTGACGGGTAGCTCTTCCTTTCGATCCGGCGAGGTCAGGAGGGTCGGAACATGAGCGTGGGATGGCGCCATCACAGCATTGGGACCGGCTGTAGAGTCCTCCTGTGCTGCGCCGTATTGGTGCCGCTTGTGGTATCCGGTTGCGGGCCGCCTTCGGCAGAGACCGCACGGCAGGCCATGGCAACGACACCGCCGCTCGCGGCAACCGCGCCGCCGTCCACCGCAACGGTGCAATTGGAGAGCGACGAGTGGCTGGAGGAGAGAATGAGGATGGTAGATAACCAGATCCGTCGTCGGGGCGTGACGGATCAGGATGTGTTGGAGGCCATGGAACGCGTGCCACGGCACGAGTTTGTGCCTGAGGAATTCAAGTCCCAATCCTACGCCGACCGACCGCTCCCCATCGGTCATGGGCAGACGATCTCTCAGCCCTATATCGTTGCTCTGATGACCGAGCTACTCCAGCTCCGAAGCACGGATCGCGTACTTGAGATCGGCACCGGATCGGGCTATCAGGCCGCCATCCTATCGGAGATCGTTGCCGAGGTGTATACGATTGAGATCGTGGAAGCGTTGGCCATGGAGTCCAGCGAGCGCCTGGAACGACTGGGCTATGCTAATGTGCATACCCTGCACGCCGACGGCTACTATGGCTGGGAGGAACACGCTCCGTTCGACGCCATCATCGTGACTGCAGCACCGGATCACATCCCACAGCCCCTGGTCCAGCAGCTGAAGGATGGCGCCAAACTGGTGCTCCCGGTTGGGCCGCCAGGCGGCTATCAAACGCTGTGGGAGGTCACCAAGACCGGGCAAGAGGTCACCAAGCGTAACGTGACCAACGTGCTCTTTGTGCCGCTGACAGGCGAGCATTGAGGAACTGTGGCTCTGGCACGGGCCGTTCGATGTTGATCCGCATTCCTCGATTTGACCGTCACGCTCATTTCTGCTACAATGTTTGCGTTCAGGCCCCCATCGTCTAGAGGACTAGGACAC
Organism: Anaerolineae bacterium; assembly: GCA_050117995.1. GTDB lineage: Bacteria > Chloroflexota > Anaerolineae > JAAYZQ01 > JAAYZQ01 > JBFFCR01. The sequence goes on along the minus strand of JASFLR010000359.1, from coordinate 408 downwards.
CGCCCTTTCAAGGCGGCGACAGGGATTCGAATTCCCTTGGGGGCATGTGTCGCCATTTACCATAAGGTGGGAGAGGGACCGCTTCAATCATTCGGAGCGGTCCCTCTTCTCTGTTGTAGAAAAACACTGAAATCGCTTGATTAAGGGTGCTAAACGACTGTGTTGAACCCCAGTTCACCCGAGTTGTCTGCCTGCCAACATATCTGCCAACTGAATAGTGTGGCGACATGGCGTGCCTCGAATCAGACTCGAATCACCAGTCGCCACGACTACCCCGATTTCAACTGGAGGCCGAATGGGCTGGTATCTTGATGTATGAGCGTGTTGGGCCTGGACACCTTTCCTGGCCTTGAACGCACATTTACTCGAGATTCGTCCTGAGCTGACTGGCCCTAGGGAGTCAGAGTG
>JASFLR010000358.1:0-4472 GCA_050117995.1 Anaerolineae bacterium | reverse complement strand
GACGTCGCCCTCGTCATCCACAATCTGCACCTCGATATGAAAGCCTGCCGCCTTAGCTACGGTCTGCTGCATCGCCTCGATACAGGCCATCCCCTGCCCCGCCCGCTGGGCCATCTGGCCTTCCAGACTCCGCTTCTGACCATCCCAGGGCTTGACTTCGAGCCACTGAAATCCCGATGCCATACCCGGCCCTCTCTCCAGGGCAGCATAGCCATGCTGCACCAGGTAGGCGATGGCGCCAAAGAGCAGGGCCTCCGCCTTCCGTTGGGGCGTGAGGGGCGCCCCGAAAAGGTCTACCAGCACTGAGCGCTGTTCGCCGCCTTCATAGAAGAAGCCGGTCGTGTACTCAGCCATCACGCCACTGGCAACCAGTAGTGCCCTCTTTTTGTCTTCTGCCAGGTCAGTGACGAGTGACTGGGTTGGCCCGAGTCCGACCGGGGATTCGAACGTGGCAGCCACCAGGGGCTCGCCGCACTGCTCGCAAAACGCACCGTCATCGCTGGTATATTCTTTGCATGCGGCGCAAATGACCATGATAGTCTTGCCACAGCCAGGCCACGGACATCGGGAGCCCGGTACGGCGATAGGACGTCCACAATGCCGGCACACTATACGTCTTTCTGTCATGGTGCAAACCTATCCCTTCTTGCTATGCCGTGAGTCAGCATCCAGTCATGGTGCTGACATGCCGGCTGCCCAGGGGCTCAGATTTCATCTAGTGCCCAGCCAAGATCATCGCCGTCGCTATCGTCATTCGTGAGAATCACGATACCTCCACCCTCCTCCGGTAACGCGTAGAACGCTGCCCACCATCCCTGGCGAAGCCCCTCGTGATACACCCAGTGCTTGCCAGCCAATCCATCGATCCAGAAGCCCAAGTTGTGCCTATCGCTCGCGGGTGCCCATCCGCAAGCGGCCGAGCCTAGGGTTCGCCAGACGCAGCCGGCAGTTGGGCAGCAGGGCGGGCTGCGCGCACTGCCCGGACAACCGCCTGAGCCACGGTCTCGGCAGCAAAGGCCCCGATGCTGCTCACGTCGGCCTTACGCTTGCCGGTGGACAGGACAAAGAGCGTGTCGCCATCGAGCATGGTGTGCGCCGGGCGGATGGTGCGCGCCAGGCCGTTGTGGGCCATCTGGGCCACCTTGTTGGCCTCGGATTTGGTCAAGCAGGCGTTGGTCGCCACAATGCCAATGACCGTGTTGCTCCGCGCCGCAAGGCCCATCGTGGTGCGACCCACCCACGTCTTCATCAACTGGAGCGTGTCGGCAAAATAGCCTGGCGCGCCGATGCGCAACGGACCAACATCCCTCGTACGGGCACCGGCCAGAATCTCGCCCGTTGCCGGGTCCATCACATCGCCAAAGGCGTTTACGGCGATCAGGGCGCCCACTACCGCACCCCCGCCAATCTCCTGAGCAGCCGCGCCGATGCCGCTCTTCATAGCCTGGCCCATGCCCAGGATCTTGCCCACGGTCGCCCCAGTCCCGGCCCCGACGTTTCCTTCCGCCGGGGGATCGGCGCTGGCGCTGAGACAGGCTTGATAGCCCATTGCCGCGTCGGGCCGGGTGCCTGCGTCACCCACGGCCAGGTCAAAGAGCACCGCCGCCGGGACGATGGGCACCCGGGCCACTTGCGTATCAAAGCCGATGCCGCGTTCCTCCAAATAGCGCACGACGCCAGAGGCCGCGTCCAGGCCAAAGGCCGAGCCGCCGGTCAGCACCACGGCGTGGACGCGCTCGACCAGATGCAAGGGGCGCAATAGATCGGTCTCGCGGGTGCCGGGCGCGCCACCCCGCTGGTCCACGCCACCTACCGCGCCCTCTTCGCACAGGATGACGGTGCAGCCCGTCAGGGCCTTTTTGTCCTGTTCCTGCCCCACGCGAATACCGGGGACGTCAGTGATCGAGTTCTGCAGTTTCACGTCCCCTCCTGCAATCTGGCTACCACGTGCTCGATGACCTTTTCGGCCACCTGGGCCTTGGTCAGCAGGGGCAAGGCCTCCACGTGACCGCCGGCGTCGAGCAAGGTGACGCGGTTGGTGTCCACGGCAAAGCCGGCGTCGGGCGCGCTGACGTCGTTGGCGACGATGAGATCCAGAGCCTTGGCCTGCATCTTGGCCTGGGCGTTCTCCAAGAGGTTCTGTGTCTCAGCGGCAAAGCCCACGACGACGAGCGGATAGTCCGTCTCCCGGCGCTGGCGCGCGACCGCGGCCAGAATGTCGGTGGTGGGTTTCAAAGCCAGCACGGGCAGACCGTGTTCCTTCTTGAGTTTCTGTCCCGATGGCCGCGCCGGCCGAAAATCGGCGACGGCGGCGGCCATGAGTAGTGCGTCTGCCTTGTGGCAGGCGTTCAACACCGCTTCGGCCATCTCGGCGGAGGTGCGAACGGGCAGGTGCTCGACGCCGATGGGGAGGGGCAACGCCAGCGGCGCGACGATGAGAGTTACATTGGCCCCCGCATCCAGGGCAGCCTGGGCTAGGGCGAGCCCTTGCTTGCCGCTGGAGCGATTGGTGAGCAGGCGCACCGGGTCCACCGGCTCCTGGGTTCCTCCCGCTGTGACGACCACTCTGCTCCCTGCCAGCGGTCCACCCCGCGAAAGACGATAACGGATGTGGCCCAGGAGGTCACTCGGTTCGGTCAGGCGACCCCGCGCCACCAACCCAGAAGCTAAATGCCCTTCCTCCGGGCCGACGACGACAGCGCCTCGCTGCTCCAGCCGGTGCAAGTTGGCCTGGGTGGCTGCGTGGGCGAACATTCCGGCGTCCATGGCTGGGGCGAGCACCAGCGGGCATTTGGCGGCCAACGCAGTCAGGGTCAGCAGATTATCGGCCAGGCCGTGGGCCAACTTGGCCAGCGTCTGGGCTGTGACTGGCACGATGACTAGGAGGTCTGCCCGCTGCGCCAACCCCACGTGCAGCACGTGGGCTTCCGCTCCCCAAAGGTCGGCGTCGGCGTAGGCCGCTTGCCCTGTGACCGATTGAAAGGTCAGCGGCGTCACAAACCGCTCAGCTGCTTCGGTGAGTACCGTCTCGACCAGCGCGCCTGCCTGCGCCAGTTTACTCGCCAGGTCCACCGCTTTATAGGCGGCGATGCTGCCGGTGACGCCGAGCACGATTCGTTTTCCCTCCATAGGTGATGCTAACACAATCCCTCCTCTCACCCAACGTTCATCTCGTAAACCAACCGCAGCCCATCGAGAGTCAGCCAGGGGGCCAGGATTTCGAGCACCGAGGTCTCGCGGGCAATGACCTCGGCCAGGCCGCCGGTGCCAATGACGCGGGTTTGGGGACCGAGTTCCTGGCGAAAGCGGGCGACCATACCTTCGACGAGGGCGACGTAGCCAAAGAGCAAACCCGACTGGATGGAATGCACCGTGTTGCGTCCGATGGCCGCTGGGGGGCGAGCCAGCTCCACCTTGGGCAGTTGGGCTGTACGCTCAAAGAGGGCCTGGGAAGCGATGCCGATGCCGGGGGCGATGGCCCCGCCCAAGTAGTCTCCCTCGCGGGAAAGGGCGTCAAAGGTGGTGGCGGTGCCAAAATCGACGATGCAGGCCGGGCCGCCGTAGAGGCGATAAGCAGCAACGGCATCCACGATGCGGTCGGCGCCGACGACGGTTGGATCGTCGTAAAGGATGCGCACGCCGGTTTGGACGCTGCCGTCCACCACCAGCGGATCGCTGTTCAGGCCCCTGCGGCAGACCTCCGCCCACTTGTCGATCAGCGGCGGCACGACGGAGGCGATGGCTGCCCCGGAGACATCCTCCCGGCCCAGCCCGGCCAATGCCAGAAGGCCCAGGAGTTGCAGGATGAACTCGTCGGGCATCCGCTCGTGGTCGGTTGCCAGCCGCCAGCGCGGACCCAGAGCTTCGCCTTCGTACAAGCCCAGGGTAATGTTGGTGTTGCCGATGTCAATGCATAAGAGCATGTCAAACCACCTTCTACTTGACCAGCACCACGCCCTCGGATTGATCGATTATACCTGTGTGACGACCGTGGTATACTCTACCCGGATTGGATGCCAGCCCGTGACTTCTAACGGATGAACAGCGCCACCGGCAGCGCATACACCACCAGCGCCAACAGGCCACCGAACAGGCCCCCGACCCAATCCCGCGCCAGGGTTTGCCAAGCGGCCATCACAAACAGAGTGGCGATCCAGGCAATAGAGATCAACTGATAGCTCGTCGGAAACCAAGCGCCAGGGCCGAGGAGCCAGTTCAACACCGCATCCGGCTGCACCACGCCCACCGCAAACAGCAAAGCCAGTGCCAACTCGATCAGCATCGTCGTGAAGAAGAACGGGATCACCGATGCATACGCGATCCGCGCAAAGGCCAGGCGAAATGCCGGCGAACTGCCCACTAGGCGACCGGCTAGCACCAGAACCCCCGCTGTCAGGGCTGTGCTGGCCAAGAACAGCGGTCCCTGATACCAGATTTGGACCGGGTACTGCTGCTCTACGGTGAGGGGCAAG
>JASFLR010000357.1:0-4478 GCA_050117995.1 Anaerolineae bacterium | reverse complement strand
AACTGGCTGCCGAGTTGGAGGCCCAGTTTGAGCGATTTGCCACGACGGGCTTGCCCCTGTCTCACGTAGACAGCCACATGCACATGCACGTGCACCCCATTGTGTTCCGTCTGCTGCTGCCTCTGGCTGAAAAGTACGGTGCGCGAGGCTTGCGCTTGCCCCGCGATGATTTCTGGACTTCCGTAGGCTACTCTCGACAAAGAGCTGGCCTCAAAGCACTGTGGGCCACGGTCTTTGGCCTCCTTTCCCGCCGGTGCGCCGCCAACCTCGATGGTCACCCACTGAAGGTGGTGCACCGTGTCTACGGACTCATGCAGACGGGCCGGATGCGCGAAGACTATGTGCTCCGCCTGCTCGATCGGCTACAGGCGCCCACAGCCGAGATCTATTTCCACCCTTCCACCCGGACGGAGGACGGTGCGTACGGCCCCAACCCCTCCGATCTGGCGACATTGCTCAGCCCGGCCGTGCGCAGAGCCCTCCATGAGCGGGACCTGCGCCTTACGACCTACCCCGCCCTGAGGGTGGAGCAGTGATATGCTCGAAACACTGCAGTTGCTGCTGTTACTGCTGGTTACCGTGAGTTGGGTCTACTGGCTGGTAGCCTGGTGGCTGACCCATCGCTTCTTCCGGTCCCGCCCGCGGGCACCGGCGGACTATACGCCGCCTGTGTCCCTACTCAAGCCGGTGAGGGGCCTTGATGCGCAAGCCCTCGCCAACTTTTCCAGCTTCTGCCAGCAGCACTATCCAGAGTACGAGCTTCTCTTTGGCTTTGCCGACGCCGACGACCCGGGCATCCGTCGTGCGGCAACTGCAGCGTACATACCGGGAGCTCACCATCCGCCTGGTCACCGGGCCGGTCCTTGGCCCCAATCGCAAGGCCAGCCTGCTCCATCACCTCGTTGCCAGCGCGCAGTACGACATCCTCGTCATCAGCGACAGCGACATGCGGGTGACACCCGACTACCTGCGACGGGTGGTCGCGCCCCTGGAACACCCGGCTACCGGCCTGGTCACCTGCTGCTATCGGGGCGAGAATGCAGAGACCCTGCCCGCCGGACTGGAGGCCCTCTACATCGGCACCTGTTTCTTGCCCTCGGTGATCATCGCCAATAAGATCTTCAAGTTCGGCTTTGCCATGGGATCCACTGCGGCCTTGCGGCGCATTGACCTCGCGCGCCTGGGTGGCTTCAGGTCCATTGCCCAGTATCTCGCCGACGACTACCAGTTGGGCGCTCGCATCGCCGAGCTCGGGCTCCGCGTCCAGCTGTCTGAATATGTGGTAGCCACCGTCCTAGGCGCGACCAGCTTCCGGGAGCTATGGCACCGCGAGACCCGCTGGAACCGGTGCGCTCGAGTAAGCCGCCCATGGTGCTATCTAGGTCTGTTCATCACCTTCAGCACCCCGCTGGCCCTGCTCTACCTCCTGCTCTCTGGCCTTGCCCCCATTGGCTGGAGCATACTGGCCGTCTCTGTCGCAGTGCGGTGGCTGGCCTCAGCCTTGATATCCACCAGCACCGGCGATGTGGTGTCCCGCCGCTGGCTTCTGTGGCTGCCGGTCCGCGACGTAATGACCAGCCTGGCGTGGCTGGCGGGCGGACTGGGCCAGCTCATCGTCTGGCGCGGCGACCGGTTCATACTGCGTTCAGACGGTCGCATGGAGCCAGCACCCTCTACGCGGACCGAATGGCTCAGGGAGTTGATGGCATGGAGACCTTGAGATCCGCCGGCGGCGACCTGTGAGAAGCATCGTACGGGCCTTTGACCGCTTTCTCTGCCGGCTCCAGGGCGTATTCGTGTACTGGGATAACCCCGAATGCTTCTTCCGGGTACAAATCGCCCGCGCCCCCCACAAGATCGTGCTCCCTGATACCGAGGTCCCAGCGGGAGAGAAGGTACTGGGCCTGCACTTCTGGAATGAGCACATGCCCGTGCTCCCACCCGAGGGTGGGGATTTGGCAATGGCGCTCCGGGCAAGCCGCATGGTCGTCAGATCCTTCCATGTACTGGCTCGCGAGATGCATCACGATCCGCGCATGGCTGGCTTCAAAGCATTGGGCGGAGCCACCGCCCTATTTGCGTTGGGCGACGACTCTGGTGGCGAAAAACTGTTCGCCAGGCTGGGCTTCACCATGTCCCCATACCAGACTCCATTGGGCCGCTTTGGCGAGTTCTGGGAGAACCTGTACTCCTGGGCGCTCATTTGGGCCTACAATGCCATCAGCCTCCGCCAACGCCGGTTTTCCAAATTGCGCCGCACTGAGTGCTGGATGTCGACTGCCGAGTTCTTGCGCCGCTACAGCGCCGATACGGCGCCACTGTACATGGAGGCCAATAGTGGCAATTAAGGGCGTCATCTTTGACATGGGCCACACCCTGATGCATCTCGACGGCACGTGGCCCGAGATGTTCGAACAGGGTGCCAGCGACCTGGTGCGCTTCATGGAGAAGCACGAGCCGGGCCTCGACGCTAAGGCCCTCGCCCGGACCTGGCTCGAGCGCCGCACCGAGGGATACGCCCGCGCCCAGGACACCCTGCGCGAGGTGACCGCTGAGGAGACGATGCGCTGGTCCCTGGCGCAATACGGACTGACAGATCCCGATCCCGAGTTGCTGGCTGGCGCTATCGATGCATTCTTTGCCTACGAGGAGGCCCGCTGGTTCGCCGACCCTGAGGCAATCTCGGTGCTCCAGACCCTGTCGGATCTCGAGCTGCGGCTGGGCATGCTGTCCAACGCCACACACGAGCCCCTGATCCAGCGCCTGGTAGACCGCCTGGGCTTTCGACCCTACCTGAACCCGGCCCTGAGCTCTGCCAGCACAGGCATCAGAAAGCCCAACCCGGCAGCCTTTGCCCCGCACCTCGACGCCTGGGCGCTCTCCCCCGCTTCCGTGGTCATGGTCGGCGACACGCTGGAAGCTGATGTCCAGGGCGCCCGGCAGGCCGGCATGCGCAGCGTGTGGCTTCGCTCCCGGCAGGACGCCCGGCAGGAGCGAGATGTCATCCGGTCCAGTTCTGATAGCCCTGTCGAGCCCGACGTCATGATAGAGCAGCTTGACCAACTTCCAGAATGCCTCCTGACGCTCTAGCTCGGACCGTTTACGGAAATCCCGGTCAGGCTCTTGGCTGAAAACGTCAGGAGATTGACCCATTGCTGTCACAGGCATGGCCTGATCTGTCAAGCATGGAAGGGGAATCTGGGCTACAATAAAGATGGACGCCGCTTGATGGTGAAGCTGCGTGCACAAGAATTGGCCATCTGCCCAGTGCAGAACTGCCCAGATGGCCCTTGCGCCGCCGCCCGCGATTTGGCATGATAGATGTGGTAAGAGGCTGCTAGACATGGACAGCCTGCACTCTGCTCCCAAATCTGGCCCTTGGTCAGGAGGTGAGCAAATGAAACGAGTAGCCATAGTAACCGATTCCAGCGCCAGTCTGCCCGCCAGGTTGGCGCGAGACTTGGGCGTCCAGGTGGTGCCGATCGTGCTGGCGCTCAACGGCCACGTCCTGCGCGACGGCATCGACATCACGCCCGGCGAGCTCTATGGTCTCCTCCGCCACTCCAACCACATCCCTACTACCTCAGCACCGTCCATCGGCGATTTCCTGCGCGTCTACGCCTCAGCCGCCGAGACGGCCTCTGGCATCGTCTCCATTCACATGTCGTCCAAGCTCAGCGCCACGCTCGACTCCGCCGCGGCTGCCAGCCAGTTGGTAGACGATGTGCAGATCCAGGTGCTCGATTGCCAGACTGCAGCCATGGGCCAGGGCTTTGTGGTCATGGAGGCAGCCCGCGCCGCTGCCGAAGGTGCTGATCTGGAGACGGTCGTGGCCCGTGCCCGGGCAGTCGCCTCCCGGATCCAGCTCCTTGCCTCCATCGATACGCTCGAGTACCTGCACCGCGGCGGGCGCATCGGCGGAGCAGCGACGCTGGTAGGAACCGTGCTGCAGATCAAGCCAATCCTCTACCTCGCCGATGGGCACGTGGACGTCTTTGCCAAGCCCCGCACAAAGTCCAAGGCGATCCGCGTCATGTTGCAGCAGCTAGCCCGACAGGCGGACGGGCGCAGGCTACACATCGCCATACTCCACGCAGCCGCACCGGACGATGCCGAGGCGCTGAGACAGCAGATAGCGGACGAATTCGACTGCGTCGAGCTCTATGTGACCGAAATGACGCCAGTGATCGGCGCCCACACCGGACCCGGGTTGTTGGGTATGGCCTTTTACACAGACGAGTCATAGCAGACCATTCATCGAAGAAAGGAATCGCATCGCATGGACATTGCCTCGCTGAGCGCCACCAAGGCCACACACCTGTTCAGGAACCGCAGCTTCCTCACGCTATGGGTGGCCCAGTTCGCGGCCATCACCGCCATCTACAGCATGGGCCTGGCTGGCGCCGTCTTTGTTGAGGAGCAGACCCAATCCACGGCGCAGACCAGCCTGGTGATCTTGTCTGCCATCCTTCCCGCCT
>JASFLR010000356.1:0-4489 GCA_050117995.1 Anaerolineae bacterium | reverse complement strand
AGGCAGGCCCTTGGCGGATTGGAGGTTCAAGTTACAGATGCTGTGACAGCGCATTGTCCGTTTGTACTCACCCTCACGGTATGCTATAATTCACTCATGTTCCGAAGACTCATCCGCGCCCTGCTGACCGCGGTGTTCTTGGTGGTCCTGGCGGGCGCGCTGACTTTTCTCTATATCGGGTTGCGCATCAACGTGACAGGCGCCCGGGATCAGGCGCAGAGAGCCGACGCAATCGTGATCCTGGGCGCGCTCGTCGAGCCAGATGGGCAGCCCGGCCCCGATCTGACCGAGCGCACGCTGCATGGTGTGCGTTTGTTCCAGCGAGGGTTGGCTCCCGTCATCATCTGCACCGGCGGCTATTCCGGCGACCGCCTCTCGGCGGCAGCTGTAGCCTGTGACCTGGCTGTTTCCCAGGGAGTGCCGGCGGACAAGGTTCTGCTGGCCGATGGCTCGATGACTACCCGCGAGGATGCCACCACTGCCCGCGACCTGATGCTCTCGCGTGGCTGGCAGACTGCCATTCTGGTCAGCCACCCGCTGCACCTGGAGCGGGCCCGCATCTTTTTCGAGAGCGAGGGCCTGACCGTCTATCCAAGCCCCACCAACACCGATCTGTCCACCATTGACTGGGAGACCCGGGCCTGGCTCACCGCGCGCGAGGCAGTGGGCATCGTGTGGGTGGCCCTGGAAGAGCTGGGCATCTCCTACGACTGGACCTTGCCGCTGAGCCGCATTGTGTACGGTGCTCCTGCCACCCCGGAGGGAAGGTAGCGTGGACCCGAGACGCGGTGCTGTTCGACCTGGCGCATCCCCATGAGCTGGCAGCAGGTTGCCGCGGTGAACCGCTACCTGGACGCTGAGCGGGGCACCATCCACAAGGACTGGGGCGGCAGGCTGCCCATCGCCCTGGTCTTTCCCAATACGTACTATGTCGGCATGTCCAGCCTGGCGGTGCACAGCCTGTACGGCCTGTGGAATGCCCGCGATGATATAGTCTGCGAGCGGGTCTTTGTGGATCCGGAGACACTGCCGATCTCCCTGGAGTCAGCGGCGCCCCTCGACTATTTTCCCGTCCTGGCTTTCTCCATATCTTTCGAGGTCGACTACTTTAACGTGGTGGATATGCTCTACTCGGCGGGCATACCACCGCGGGCTGCCGACCGTGACGACAGCCACCCGCTGATCATCGCTGGCGGACCGGCGGTCACCGCCAATCCCGAGCCGCTGGCGCCTTTGCTGGATGCCGTGATCATTGGCGAGGTCGAGCCCATCTTTGACGAGTTGACATCCGCCCTGCACGTCATTGCCGAGGGCCGCGAGGCTGCCCTCGATGCCCTGGCTACTGTACCCGGCCTCTACCTGCCCCAGGCGAGTGACGCGGACCCTCCGGGGCGCATCCGTCGCCAGTGGCTGCAGGACCTGGACAGTGTGCCCACCCACTCGGTCATCTTTACGCCCGATACCGAGTTCGGCGACATGGGCCTCATCGAGATCGCTCGCGGCTGTGGGCGCGGCTGCCGCTTCTGCCTGGCAGGGTATACCTACCGCCCGCCCCGCCAGCGCTCCATCGACAGCATCCTCGCCCAAGCCCGCGAGCTGCTCGCTTTTGAGGACCGGTTGGGACTGGTCAGCGCTGCCGTCTCGGATCATTCCGAGATCGACCTGCTGGCTACCGAGCTCCGAGCGCTCGGTGCAAGGATCAGCGTCTCCTCCATGCGCGTCGATCCGGTCTCTGAGCCGCTTCTGCGCGCCCTTGCCGCATCGGGCACGCAGACGCTGACCATTGCCCCTGAGGCCGGATCTGAACGGATGCGCCGCGCCATCAACAAGACCCAGACGGAGGACGACGTACTGCGCGCTGTGGAGCTCGCCGACCGCTATGGCTTTGCCCAACTCAAGTTGTACTTTATGCTTGGACTGCCCGGCGAGGAGGACGCGGACGTGCAGGCCATCATCGATCTGGCCCTGGCCTGCACCGGGCGATTCTCACGGCAGGTCACGGTGAATGTCACGCCCTTTGTTCCCAAATCCCATACACCCTTCCAGCGCCTGGCGCAGACCCCTGCCAAGGAGGTCAAACGCCGCCTGTCCCGCGTCGAGCGGGGGCTGCGCAAGCACGGCGTCGGCGTTAAGGCGGAGAGCCCAGCCTGGGCCGAGATCCAGGGGACCCTGGCCCGCGGCGACCGGAGGATCGCAGAGGTGCTGCTGCGGGTGGAGCGTCCCTCGCCAGCAAAGTGGCGGGCAGCGTTGGAAGCTGCAGGCCTCTCGCTGCCCGAGTTACTCGGTGAGCGCCCTGCCGGCGAACCTCTTCCCTGGGCCTTTATCCACACCGGGGCCCATCCCGATCTTGCCAGCCCGTAGCGGCAGCTTCCGCTTCTGCTTCCCCTTCCCCCAATTCGTTGTTCTCTGCAACTTCCGTCCTGTTTGTTCGCACCGCAGTTTTGCAGTATAATGGCCTCGGCGGCGGGAACAGGCCCGCGCCGGTCACGTACGCTTGTCCTGGAGAGGAGCTCGGCTTTGCTGCGCCAAGAATCTGGCGGCATTGTAACCTACCACTTTGAGAGTCTGGCTGTCGAGGGCCTGGTGCACACCGTCTTCACCCGCCTGGGCGGCGTGAGTCTCGAGCCCTTTGACACCCTCAACGTGGGGAGTACCGTGGGCGACGATGCCGCTGCCGTTGCTGAGAACCATGCCCGTGTGTACGCGCAGCTGGGCGTGAGTGCAGCACAGGTGACCTCCCCCCGCCAGGTCCACAGCAACCGGGTCGTGGTCATTGGCGCTGAGCAGGCTGGAACGATCATCCCCGACTCGGACGGGTTGGTCACCCGCACGCCCGGCGTGGGCTTGCTGCTCCGCTTCGCTGACTGCCAGCCGATTCTGCTCTACGATCCGGTGCACCATGCCCTGGGTTTGGTGCATGCGGGTTGGCGCGGGGTAGCTCAGGGCATCGCGCGCCGTGCCCTGGAGACGATGAACCGGGCCTTTGGCACCGATGCGGCGGATCTGATTGCCGGTCTGGGTCCTGCCATCGGCCCCTGTCACTACACCGTTGGAGACAAGGTAGCTGCTGCCATGGGCTATGTGCTGCCCGACTGGGCCGGGGCCCTGAGCCCTATTGGCGAGGATCAATGGCGTCTCGATCTATCGGCGGCCAATGCCCAGCAACTTGCCGCCGGGGGCGTGCAGCAGATCGAGCATGCCGACCTGTGCACCGCCTGCCACTACGACGAATTTTACTCGCATCGCGCCGGCAACGGCCACACAGGCCGCTTTGCCGTCGCCGCTTACCTCTCGCCCGGGGGCGTGCCGGCTGAGTATACCGCATCTCCCGATTCTGGGGAGCATGCGCAGCCGCCACCTACACCTTCCCGGGATTCCCTCAACCCGCCCGGCTTCCCGGCGTTTGGCGAGCCCCCGGAGGATGATTATCCATGAACGGTTTAGAGGACAACCTTCGCTCTGTTCAGGAGCGGATCGCATCTGCTGCCGAGCGGGCGGGCCGGAACCCGGACGAGATCACCCTGGTGGCCGTGACCAAGACCCGATCACCTACCATCATCCGCGCAGCCCACCAACTGGGACTGCGCGATTTTGGCGAAAACCGTGTGGGTGAGGCTGAATCCAAAGTGCCCGAGCTCCCGGACGATATTGCCTGGCACATGATCGGTCACATCCAGAGCCGCAAGGCCAAGCGGGTGCCGCCAGTTTTTGCGATGGTCCATTCGGTGGACAGCGTCAAACTCGCCCGGCGCCTGGACCGGGCCTGCATGGGACGCACCTTTCCGCTTGCGGTACTGCTGGAATTCAACGTATCGGGCGAGGAGGCCAAGTACGGCTTTGCCGCCGACCGGTGGGAGCAGGATGATGCCCAGCGGAGCTCTCTCTGGTCTGCTGCAGAGCAGATCGTGGAGCTGTCCAACCTCCGGGTTCAGGGCTTGATGACCATGGCTCCCGTAGTGGCCGACTCGGAGGAGGCCCGTCCGGTCTTTGCCCGCCTGCGGCAACTGCGCGATGCGCTGGCCACAGATTTCAAGGGGACGGATTGGAGCCAGCTCTCCATGGGGATGACCGACGACTTTGAGGTGGCTATTGAGGAGGGGGCGACCCTCGTCCGCGTGGGCCGCGCTATCTTTGATCCCGACCAGCCTGCTATCTGCAAGGTGTAGAGGACAAGCACTAGGGAGGATTCTGGCAATCATGTATACCGTCGCAACCGTTGTATCCACGTTGATCCAGGTGTACGAGTTTCTGCTGCTGATTCGCGTGCTCCTTTCCTGGATCAACGTGGACCCCTACCGGCCCGTGATCGACCATCCAGTTGTCGACATCCTGCAGCGGATCACCGACCCGGTGCTGGCTCCTTTGCGCCGTCTCATCCCGCCTATCGGGGGCGCTGTCGATATCAGCCCGGTCGTTGCCCTCATCATCCTCGAGGTGCTGCGCCGCATCCTGGTCAGCGTGCTGGTGGGCCTGTAGCCGCGGAGGTCAG
>JASFLR010000355.1:0-4491 GCA_050117995.1 Anaerolineae bacterium | reverse complement strand
AGAGAGGCATGTGCCAGATGCGCTCACCGCTGGACTGGCTGGCGGCTTGAAGCCGTGCCAACAGGTCCTCTTCCGTGCAAAAGGCTCCAGCTGCCACTCCCCGCCCCAGCGCGACCACACACGCTCCGGTCAGCGTGGCCAGATCGATCACCGCCTCCGGCTCAAAGCGGGCTGCATACGCCAGGGCATCTGCCAGGATCAGGCGTCCCTCTGCATCAGTGTTTATGACCTCGATCGTCTTGCCATTCATCGCCGTGATCACATCACCCGGCTTGTACGCGTGCCCGCTGGGCAGGTTCTCTGTAGCCGGCATCAGGCCAACCACGTGTAGCGGAAGCTCGAGTTGCGCCACGGCCAGCATCGTACCCAACACTGCCGCAGCACCGCCCATATCACCGCGCATGCGATCCATCTTTTCCGAGGGTTTCAGGGAGATACCGCCCGAGTCAAATGTGATCCCCTTGCCGACCAGCACCACTGTGTCCAGGTCATCCTGGCCCGCGTTGTGCTCCATAATGATAAAGGCCGCAGGTTCCTCGCTACCCTGGGCCACACCCAGGAAGGAGCCCATCCCCAGTTCGGCGGCATCCTCCTCATCCAGGACCTGGCACCGCAGGGAGTCAAAGTCACCGGTAATCTCCAGCGCTAGCTCCGCCAGATCGGAGGGCGTGGCATAGTTCGCCGGTCGATTGATCAAGTCGCGCGCCAGGCAAGTCGCCTCGGCAATGATCTGACCAACCTCCGCTCCCTTTTCCACGTCAGCTACCTTGGATTCATCGAACTGTACTAGCGTGAACTGTTCCGGATCGGCTCGATCCGGGGGCTCGTTCTTCAGCTCCTGGTAGCGATACAGCCCCAGGATCGTACCCTCCACTACGGCCTGAGCAGCCTGCGCAACCTCGAAACCGCCCGCCCCAGCGCCATGGACAATGCTGCTGAAGGACTTGGCCCCCAGGTCGCGGGCCTTTCTGGCAGCCAAGGCGGCCGCATGGCACACGGACTCGAGCGTGAACTCCTCCTGCTGTCCCAGCCCGACGACAACGACCCGAGACGCTGGGATGGCCCCTCGGGGATAAAGCACCGCGGTCTCGCCACGCTTGCCCGTCAAGTCCCCATCCGCAATGAGCTCGCGGATCGCGCCGCTCATCGCCTGGTCCACCGCACCTGTCGCTCCCTCGGGTTTCTCAAGACCCTCAAAGAGGTTGATGACCACCAACTCATCCTCTGTGGACTGAACGCCACCTGCCAACACCCGAATTTCCATGATCCGTTCTCCTTCAGCGTGATTACCTACTCAGAACATCGGCCTGCCACCGGTTGACGTCGGGGCACCCCGGCCGACCTACAAACAGGGCACCAATTCCTCGCGCAGTAGCACCAGCGCTTGCTGTATCAATGCTTGATTCTCAGGCCGGTTGGGCCAGAGACTGGCCCCAGAGGGATGGGGCAGCGGCAGAACATAGCGTCCATCCTTTTCGAACACGCGCCCTACAGCTTCCGTCAGCCGCAGTTTGCGGCCCAACAGCGTCTCTATTGCCAAACCGCCCACAGGCAAAAGCACGCGCGGCTTGACCAGAGCCAGCTCGCGTTCCAGAAAGGGCCAGCAGAGTTTCTGTTCCACACGGCTGGGCTTCCGATCCCCCTTGCCGTTGGGATGCTTGCCCGGATAGCACTTGGTCACCGCCGTCATATAGTAGCGCGCCCGGAACTCGGTCTCCTCCATCCCGGCCTCAGCCAGCCATTGGAATAGGCGCGTCCCCGACGAAGCATTGAAAGGACGTTTGACCTGAGCCTCGGTGATCCCGGGCGCCTGGCCCACGAGCATCAACGAGGTCGGTGCCGGACCGGAGAACACCGCACCAGGAGCGATTTCATAACCCGCTTCCAGACAGCGGCGACAGGCCCTCATTTCCTCCTGGAGCGCCATCCACTCGCCGTTCACAATCTACTCAGCTTCCTCATCCTCGTTGATCACACGCACGGTACTGACCAGCTTGCTCGTCATGCTGGCAGACACAGAGCAGTACTTTAGCTCCGCGAGCTCCACGGCGTCACGAACCGCCTTCTCCCTCAGCCCGTGGCCCCTCACCGTCCATTCCACTTCGACCTTCTCTATGGGCCAGGGCGCATCCGGCGCGTTCTGTTTGTCTACCTTGACCTCAATACTCGAGAACTTTTGCCGCTTCTTCTGCAGGATGCGCACCACATCGACCCCGGCACAACCTACCAGAGATGCCAACATCAGATCCGGCGGCTTGAATCCTTGCCCTTCCGAATCGGTGACCACTACATGACCGGCCTGATCGGCCGCCAGAAACTGCTTGCCCCCCGTCCACTTGACATTCACGCCTGCCATACCACTCTCCTATCCTGAAATCCCCAATCCCCTCCAGAGATCACGGTGCCATGTACACCATACCCACGCCGAGCGCTTCCAGCGCATCGTGGGCATAGTAGCGCACCATGTAACTCTCGTCATCCAATACGCTCAAGAGCGGCCCGATAACCCGCTCGGATCCTATGCGCCCCAGGGCCCGCACAGCCAGGAGCCGGATGTGCGGCATCTCATTGCCTAGCCTCGCCACCAACGCCTCGATAGCCGGCTCGCCCAACATGCTCAACGCATCGGCCGCAACACTGGCAACAAAGGCGCTTTCGTCGCCAAGCCCATCCGCGAGTGCAGCTGCCGCTGATCCATCACCGGTGTGCCCAAGGGCAAGGGCTGCACAGGCCCGCACGTCAGGGTCTTGATCTCGCAAAGCCGTCGTAAGCACCGGCACACCTTCCCGGCCCACCTCGGCCAATGCCCGGGTCGCCCACCAACGGGCATCTGCCTCGCCAGAAGCCAGAATCGCTGCCAACCGCTCGGCCGCTGCCGCGCCAAAGCCCCCCAGGGCAAGCGCAGCCTCCTCCCGGGCATCCTCACCAGCCGACACCAGGACCTGGAGCAATTCATCCATCTCGTCAGGCGACACAGTCACCCTCTTCGCTCCCAATACGCGCGCAAACCAAGCCTCCTCTGGCAGAGATGCCACATGCACCAGGTGAGCCGGGCAGCGGCAATCAGAGGCCCCAAAGCCAGATGCCACAACACGAGCACCAGGCTGGCAGAGGATCGCTGATGCCCACGCACATTCCCTTCGCTCTGTGGAATAGCTGGCCCAGGCGCCTCCCCAGACGGCATACTCGCGCAAGTAGTCAACGTGCCAATGCAACCGTTTGCCGGAGCCGGAACGCCTCCAGTGTCGACCGAGGCGCGCTGGCACTCCGCCCGGGCCCAGCGCACTGCCCGCGTAGAGATACCAACCGGGTGAGAATGCAAATTTGCCGAGCCGGCCAATGGGGATCGTGCTCGGCACATTCAGCCACAGAGCCAGGACATAGGTCCCCATTATACTCGAACTCGTTCCCCTTGCCAAAGACATTCCTTGCGCTGAGCGTGCAAAAAGCCCCCATCGTCAGGGGGCTATGCGAGACTACCACTGCTCATTGCGCCGTAACCTGGCTGTGGAGTTTGTCCGCCAGGCCCTGCACAGAATCGGCAAGGTGGCGCAACTCGGCTGACAGTCGCCGCGCCTCCGCAGCCGCTTCGGTTGTGCCTGGAGAGGGGCTGGATTGGGAAGCAACGGTTGTCCCAGATTTGACTACTGCCCCGTCCTTGATGCCTGAGATCAGCTGGGCATTGCCCAAAGCGACTGCTGCAAAATTGGCCAGGATGCTCAAGTGGTAACTGTCATTTTCGTTGAATACTTGCGCCGGTTTGGCATCTATACCCAGGACACCCACAATCCGTTGCTGGGTGCGCAGAGGCACCGCCAGGCTGGAGATCTCTTCCTGTTCCTCGCCCTTTTCAGCTAGAACTGCCTGCCCTGTCTTGGCTACCTGAGCCGCAATTGGATCGTTACCGTTCTGTCGTACGGAGGTAGCCCTGGCCTCGGTGGGACTGCGCACCGCACGAAGCTCAAGTTGCTCAACCCCGGGGCGTATGAGGTAGAGCTGTCCACAATCAGCCCCTGTCAGGTAAATGGCCGCCTCTACCGCAACGCGCATCACCTCGTCAGGATCGTGGATGGCATTTAGCGCCTTGCCGATCCCACACAGGCTGTTCAATTGGCGCACCCGTTGTTCCAGGTGACGCCGGATCTCTGCTCCTTCCCTCAACTGATCCGTCTCACGACGCAGGCGGATCTCAAGCAGCGAACGCTCGACCGACTCGAGCATGTCGCTCACTTCATACGGTTTGACCAAATAGTCCTTGGCTCCCAGGCGAAAAGCCTGAATGGCAGTCTGTTCTGAACCGTAGAAGGTGGTCAAGATCACGGGGACGTGGTTGCCTGCCTTCCGCAGAGCAGTCATCATCTCCAATCCGCTCATGCGGGGCATCTTCAGGTCAGTGATCACCAGGTCAGGCTTTTCGGCTAGCGTCTTGCTAAAAGCTTCCCTGCCGTCCATAGCCGTGACGACCTGGTAGCCCTCGGGGCGCAGGACGCT
>JASFLR010000354.1:0-4506 GCA_050117995.1 Anaerolineae bacterium | reverse complement strand
GGATGATGATGGGAGTTGGGCGAATGCACCGCTGGTTGACTCGGTGGTGGGCCCGACCAACGTGTACACCACGGTCGAGGATCTTGCTCGGTGGGATGAGAATGCGTACACCGGGCAGGTAGGTGGACTGGCGGTGGTCCAGCGAACACTCCAGCCGGGCCGGCTGAACGATGGTAGGGTGCTTGACTACGCCTTTGGTTTGCAGGTGGGGCCTGCGCACAAGCATCGGGGCTGGCAGATGGTCGAGCACGGTGGGGGTCAGGGTGGCTACGGAGCGTGGATGGTGCGCTTTCCCGAGCGTCATCTGAGCGTGGTGGTGCTTTTCAACCTGTTTCTATGGTCGATGCGGGACTATGCCATCACGGTTGCCGATTTGTTCGTAGAGGATCATCATGCTTGGGCGCCCGCGCCGCAGGTAACCAGTGAGCGACAAAAGGCTGATACTGCTGCGGAGCCAGATGCGGAGCAACTGGAGTCGGTGGCAGGAATCTATCATGATCCCCGGCGCGGCGCCGTTCGCGAGGTTGTCTTCACTGACTGTCAGCTCCAGTGGCAGGGGCTCGAACTGGTACCGAAGAGTGAAACACGTTTCTACTTCCGGGACGCGCCAGAGACTGAAATTGAGTTCGGCTCACCGGCAGAAGAGTCCCCGGCCAGCCTGACGCTGACAGGGCCTGAAGGCGAATACCACTATCAGCAAGTCAGCAAGGTGACACCGACGGCGGCCGAACTTGCAGGGTACGCGGGCCGCTACTACAGCTCGGAGCTGGACCTTATGTGGACGCTGGTCGCTGCTGACGACCATCTTGTGGCCAAGCGACGGAAGTTCGTGGACAGCAAGCTCACTCCCCTCTTTTTCGATGCGTTCAGCGATGATTGGCAGCCTTTGATGGGCTATCCCACGACCTATCTGGTCAGATTCGAGCGGGATGCAGGTGGCGAGGTCAGTGGGCTGCGGGTTACGGGTACCCGTGTTCGGAACTTGGGTTTCACGCGCCAGAACCGCTGAGGGGCTTGCATTGAGAGCAAGGCTGTCGAGGCAAACCAGAGTATGAATAAGCAAGTCTCACTTGATGAAGCTGCAGCGCTCGTGACTTCGGGCAGCACGATTGGGTTGGGAGGGATGACTCTATACCGGCGGCCAGTAGCCTTTGTCCGGGCGCTGTTGAGCACTGAAGCCACCGATCTGACTCTCCTCGCTCTCACCTGTGGGCTTGAGAGTGACCTGCTGGTGGGCGCCGGGCGGATTCGGGAGGTGCGGAGCTGTTACTTCGGTCTGGAAACATTCGGCTTGGCGCCCATGTTCACCCAGCGGGCCACTGCGCAAGAGATAGAGGTGATCGAGGAAACAGAAGCCAGTCTTGCCTTTGGGCTGAGGGCCACACTCGCCGGGGTGGGTTTTATGCCCAGCAGGGCATGGCAGGGGACCGATCTCTTCAAGCTGCGTACTGACGTCAAGACCGTGCGGGACCCCTATTCTGGAGAGGAGTACACTGCCTTTCCAGCACTGAGGGCTGACGTGGCGGTGATCCACGCCCTGGTGGCTGATCGCTTGGGCAACGCCCGGCTAGCTGGCAATCTCGGCCTGGACCGCGAGTTGGGGATGGCCTCCGAGCGGGTAATCGTCACAGCCGAGCGCGTGGTCGAACGGCTGAAGGGACCGCTGGAACTGCCGGGCGCTGGGGTGGATGTCGTCGTGGAGGCCCCTCGAGGTGCCTGGCCCACTTCTTGCTATCCTGAATATCCCCTGGATGGGCAGGAGCTGCTGACGTACGTGGATGCTTGCTCTGCGGGCCAGTTCAACGACTACCTCGAGCGTTTCGTGCGGCGATACCCTGGTTAGAGTGAGGGGGGCTGAGCAATGGTGACCTCTACCACATTCACAACCGATGACCTGATTTGTGTGTGTATCAGCCGGCAGATCGAGGACGGACAGATTCTTGCCCAGGGGATCGCCACGCCGCCGGTTGCTGCTGGCTACTTCTTGGCCAGACTTACCCACGCGCCGAATGTGAGCGTTGCCTCGGCTGTCGGAAACTCGCTGTGCCAGGACCATGCTCCTCTGTGCCTAACCTGCGCGGAGGATCTTTGGGTGGGCAAGGCTCTCATGTTCATGAGTTTCGCCGAGGCTGCATGCGAGCTATATCCTAGATACCTGCCAGTTGAGTTCTTCCGTCCTGCCCAAGTAGACCCCTTTGGCAATACCAACAATATCGCCATCGGTGAGCTTGGCAATCTGCGGCTGCGTCTGCCCGGCTGTGGTGGCATCGCTGATGTGACCGCACACCATCCTCGTGCTTACCTCTATGTGCCACGGCACAGCCGGGCCGTGTTTGTTGAGAAACTTGATCTGATCAGTGGAGTGGGTGTAGCTCGTCGGGGCGCCTGTCTCGGGGATCATCCTGGCCCCCGGCTGCTGATCAGCGATCTGGGCGTTTTCGACTATGTCACAGGACGTATGCGCCTGCGCAGCTACCATCCAGGCACGTCCATTGACGTGATCCATAGAAAGACGGGCTTTCCTCTGGACGTCGCGACGGATGTCTACGAAACTCCGCCTCCTAGCTCTGAGGAGATTCGATTGCTCCAGGAGGAGATCGATCCTCTCGGCATCCGCGAACTGGACCGGATGAGCGGGAGTCGTAGGCGACGCAAATTGCGTGAGATCATTCTGGCTGAGGCGAGTGCGTACCAGGCCCGCTCCGCAGGATGAGGCACCACTCCCTACCTCTCTGAAAAGTCTACGTATACATAACACGGAGGGTTCGGTCGTTTGCAGAACGAGTGACCTGAGCACGTGACCTCTGGCCCTGTACAATGTGACCCTGCATGCTGTATCCTGGATAGTGTGCTGGTGGACGCAGGTTTTTCTACAGGAGGGAGAGATGGACAAGCGAAAGCTGATTGGCGGAATTATCTGTCTGGCGGTAGCTGCGCTCCTCGGTGTGGCGATGTTTGCGCTGCCGGAGGGCAAGGTCGTGTTCATGATGGGTGATGAAAACGTGCCCTGGGTGCCGGTGATCGTCCTGGCAGGCATTGGCGTGGCGCTACTCAGCACCGCGTGGGGGCGGCAGAGGGCATAGCGCAACGTCGCACGTGGAAAGCCAGGTGCACCCGATCTGTGATAAGTGGGTGCACCAGAAGGATCGCTGAAGCAGTGCGATCTGGACACCAGGGAATTGCGCGGGGCGAGCCCGATTCTACCGTGTATCCCTTTGCCTTGAGCCAAGGGCAGGTGGGCAAGTCCCCCGCAGTCCCTCGTGTGTGTCCCATGCAGTCCTCAAGGCCCTTCGCTCTTGTAGTTTCGGGGCCGACTACCCCTGGTAGTCGTGACCAGTCCACCACGGTAAATCAGGCAAGACCCTCCATAGCTAGCTCCACTAGGTCTATCTGTCCCCCGGCCATGGAACCCTCGTACAGGTGGTACGTGTCTCTTGGCTGTCCGCACAAACTCGCCCAAAGGTGCCGACCGTCTCTTGTGAGGCATCGCACGCGAGTTCGGAGAGACTTGTTGCGGCAATAAGGGGCCGAACCTGAGAAATTCTCTTCCATCAACTTGACGGAAACGTTTATCGCAACGCTTGCGCAACGGTTTTGCGACGCCGTCCACGTAAACTGTGGGCAAGTAGTGCAGTCAACCTGGTGGGAAGTGAGTAGAAAAGGGAGGTAAGGAAAATGGCTCGCAAAACCAATACTTTCGGTCAGTTGTCGCTCAGTCGGTTGGAAAATATTCAGGTTGTCAAGATGGTTTCGGGGGTGATCCTCGGCCTGGCCTTGGTGGCACTGGTCGTTGCGATCATTGCCGTAGCAGTCTCGGCTGCCCGTCCTGACGTTTCCCTCGGCACGCAAGCCGGCCTCGAGGCGAGCTCCGCGCGATGGGGTGCCCTGGGTGCGTCGTATGTCCCCGATTATGAGGCCATCGCCGCCGTCAGTTCAGCCCGCTGGAATGCGGTTGCCGGATCTCTGGCACGGACCAGGGCGAGCGATGCCAACGCCGCGCGCTGGGTGGGCCTGGGCCGAAGCTACATCTCAGCATCTGATGCGGTAGCCGCGGTGAGTTCTGCGCGGTACAGCGCCCTGGGCGAGCTATACCGGGCCCGGATCGCTGCCGGTGTCGAGGCCAGCAGTGCCAGGTGGAGTGCCCTGGGGGACCTGTACCGGTCACTGCCAGGTGCAGCCGATGCCGCTCGTTGGGTTGCCCTGGGTGAGGGGTACGTCCTCGATTTCGAGGCTATTGCTGCCCTGAGTTCGGCTCGCTGGAATGCAGTGGCCGAATCTCTGGCGCTGACCAGGGGCCGTGATGCGGATGCCGCGCGGTGGGTTGGCCTGGGTCAGCTGTTTGGGCCAGACTTCGAGTCGATCGCTGCCCTCAGTTCAGCGCGGTGGAGCGCGCTAGGCGATCTCTATCAATCCAAGATCGAGGCCGGGATTGAGGCCAGTACAGCCCGCTGGAGCGCCGCAGGCGAGTGGTACGTCGCACAGAGCGTTCAAGGCGAATAGCTTACC
>JASFLR010000353.1:0-4515 GCA_050117995.1 Anaerolineae bacterium | reverse complement strand
GGCAATGTCCTTTAGCACCTTGCCGCCAGGAGCCAGGCCTAGGGGGATCGCCTTCTGGGCGCGCGCTTCCTCAAAGATGTAGGTGCGGCCGAATATCTCCGGGCTGCCGATCTCGCCGGCGATCTCGCCCACCTTTAGATCGCGCTTGGCGATGGTTGCCACCTCGGAGACCATGCGCTTGGAGACGATCGTGCTCTCGCCGTACAGGACGGCTTCTGCCACGGAAACAGGCGTCTCGATGGCGCAGAGGTGGTAGGGCCGGTACAGAGTATAGTAGGGACCGGGTCCCATAGAGTAGAACTTCATGTCCACCCGGACGCGCGGATCCGGGCTGGTGATGACGACAAAGACACCGGGCGCCACCTTGCCCGTGGAATAGTCGACGCAGCCGCGGCGGCTGAGGATACCGCCATCCTCCTTGGGGACAAAGACCTTGTTCAGATCTGGCACATCGACCTTGACCCCGTGCATGCCTGGCACGTCGGGAACAAGTCCTGTGGCGTTGGACATGGCCGCCAGTTCGACCATTGTCTTCGAGCCGTCTTTGAACGCGGCCAGCATCTTGGGGTTCATGCCCTTGCCCTCTGCCTCTTCGCGGCAGGAGTCGGGCGTGGCGCCAAAGTCGATAGGGTTGTTCTTGCCTTTACCCAGGCATACGACCTCAAAGCCCATGGTCCCGGCCAGATTGTAGAGCATCTTGCACACACCCGGCTCGTCGCCGGAGGCAGCCGTGTAGACACAGCCCGCCTTTTGCGCCAGGCGATGCAAGATCGGGCCGACTGTCACGTCGGTTTCTACGTTCAACATGATGACATGTTTGCTGTGCAGGATGCAGTTCCAGGCTACCTTGGCACCGACTTCTGTGAGGCCAGTGGCCTCGACTACCGCATCCAGGCTTTCCAGTTTGGCCAGCATCACCGCGTCCTCGGTGACGACGTATTTGCCGGAACGCAGAGCATCCTCGGCTGGGCCCACCTGGTTGGTGACGACGATCCCCGACTCGGGGATACCGATTGCCCTTAGCGTGGCCAGGGGCCGTTCGACATCGATATCCGAGATGGCCACCCCGTTCATGCCGGTTATCTGGTACATCGAATGTGCCAGCCCCGATCCCATCTGACCGCACCCGACCAGGCCGACCCGGATTGGATCGCCCACGGCCTCCAGCCTCTGTAGGTGTTCGTAGATCTCCATGACTGCTATCTCCTAATCTGCCCTTTGGGGCCTTTTGATTACTGCCAAATCGTGCCTGCACCGCGCGCAGGTTGTACTAGGTGCAGGTTCCGATACAGCCTACCAGCGCCATGACCCGCTTGGTATCTGCACGGAAGGCATCGATGGCCCAGGAGATGATCTCGTGATACACGGCGCCATCCGTTTCCGCACCGTCCAGCTGTCTGTGAATGTCCCTGGCTGCCCGTTTGCCCATAGCGGTGTAGTAACATACTTTGCTGATGCCCGCCTCGACGATCTTCGGGTACTGGCCATCATCAAGGCCGGATGCGCCGTGCATCACCAGCGGCACCTCGACGAGAGTGTATATCGCGCGCACCAACTCCAGGTCCAGATTCGGTTCACCCCGGTAGGTGCCGTGCACGTTCCCAAACGATATAGCCAGGGCATCAGCGCCGGTGCTCTCCACGAACTCTGCGGCCAGCACCGGATCGGTAAATGCGCTTTCGGGCCCATCATCCAGGGGGGCGCCAGTCTCTGCCGCGGAACCGGCGATGCTGCCCAGTTCCGCCTCGACACTAACCCCCAGGGCATGGGCAACCCGCACCACCTCTGCCGTCTGCCTGACGTTCTCCTCGTAGGGTAGGGTTGAACCGTCAAACATGACGGATGATGAGCCCAGGTGAATTGCTCTGAGCACCGATTCGAGGCTGTTCCCATGATCCAGGGTCGTCGCCACCGGCACACTGGCCCGCTCAGCAACGCTAACCAGCATGGGCATGGCCAGTTCCAGTGGGACCTGAGGTGTGACCTCCTGGTTAAAGGCCAGGATCAGCGGGGCGTGCAGCTCCTCAGCCGCGGCGACCTGGCCAATGACCATGTCCAGGTTGCCGCCAAGCACGCTTAACACCCCGTAGCGACCGCGTCGGGCCTGGGTGAGGATCTCTTTTACGCCGACTAGGGGCATATTCAGACCCCCTGTCCGGAGGCTAGCATGGTTTTTGCCTCAGCTACGGTGCCACCGGAGTGCACAATCTGCTTCAATGCGCCGATAATGCCCGCTGCGTCGTCTCTCTGCCAGATGTTGCGGCCAAAGGTAATGCCATCCGCGCCTGCCTTCACAACGTCGCGGGCCATGCGCAGCACGTCGCCGTCCGTCTCCAGTCTGGGACCGCCAGCAGCCACCACCAATGCCGGAGAAGCCATTTCGACGACCTGGGCAAAGGTCTCGGCCGAACCGGTGTAGAAGGTCTTGACGATGTCGACGCCCAACTCCATGACCAGCCGGGCCGAATAGCCCACCTGCTTAACACTGTACCGCTCGTCCGGCGGGACCAGCTCCCCGCAGGGATAGGAATGGACGATCACCGGCAGGCCAACGCTCTCCGCCTCGCGCACCAGCGCGCCGAGGTTCGACAGGAGTTGAGCCTGGCTGGCGCTGCCCACCGTCAAGGCCATGGCAATGGCATCCGCTCCCAGGCGCAGGGCCTCCTCCACCCGGCTGGTACAAACGTCGAACTCGGGATGGTGTGGCGATAACGTCGAACACTTTAGGATCAAGGCGACCCGGCCCGCGTGGGGCGCAAAACATCCCCTGGCCGCGCCCTTCATCATCACCATGGCGTCGGGGCCAGCGGCCGCGACCCGATCGATGACCGTGCATATCTTTTCGATGCCCGCCAGGACACCGTAGCTCGGCGCGTGGTCCACCGCTACGGTCAGGATCCGCCCCGATGTGGGATTCTTCAGCCTTGCCAGGCGAATAGACTTGCCTAGTGTAGTCAATGCGTACCTCGCTTCACCTTATGACTGCTGCCAGGCCTCGACAGCTAGCCCTTGACCGCGTAGCCGTTGGGATACTCGGGGCTCAGCTGGTAGTCCACGATCCGCTCGAGCAGCTTGAGGTAGTCGATCCCATCCTTGGCCGCCGTATCCGAATCGGGCACCATCGGAGCGCTCTCGATGGTGCAGTAGCCATCGTAGCCGATCCTCTTGACGGCGCGCAGCACAGCCTTAAAGTCCACGGTGCCGTATCCAGGGGTCAGTGAATTAGAGTCGCGAAAGTGCATGTGCCACAGCAGGGGATGGGCATCCATCACCGCCTCGTACGGATTCAGCTCCTCAAAGTTGGCGTGGAACCAGTCCAGTTGGATCCCGATATTATCCCGCTCTGTCAGCTCGATCACGCGTTTGTGGTTGAGCGCCGTGTTGACGAACTTGCCCATCTCCAGATGATTGGTGGCTTCAAAGACCAGCCGGATATCCTTGCTCTTGGCATAATCTGCCATGCGCCGGAGGGCATCCACCGCGATGGCTGTGCATTCGGCCACATTGTCCGCCGTGATGTCGTCGTGGATGGCCACCGCCACGGTGACAAAGGGGGCGCCCAACTCGGCAGCAAAGTCCGTTGAGGATTTGGTCTCCGACACGGCCAGATCGGCAGTCTTGGGCTCGGTGAGGGTCTTGTAGGTGGGGGAGAAGGGATCCCACTCCTCACCCCAGCACTCGTTAATGCACGAGACCTTGAGCCCATAGTCGGCCTTGAGTTTCTTGTGGGTCTCGAGATAGTCCTCCATCTTGACGCCCAGGCCATAGCGTCCCTTGGGCGGCGTGATCTCGATGGCGTCATAGCCGCACCTTTTCAGGCGCTCGTAGGTTTTCTCGGGATGCAAGTAGGCCTCTTGCTGGCCAAAGGTGAGCTGAAAGTAGCTGAACTTCAATGGTTCCATGGCTATCCTCTTTCTGAAGCCCAAAGAGCTTCTTGCCGTAGTTAGATCATCTGCTTACAGTATGCCTGGGCAACCGGATTCCAACCCCAGGTGTTTGCGCCGCGGCACAGAATGGTTTTCTCGCGCATGGGTGGCGCTCCCAGCCGTTATTCAGTCCAGTCGCGCCCGTTGGGGTGGACGAGGGCCTTGACATCCTGCTTGGCTCGCAGGTTGGCAAAAGCCGTCTCCCACTCTTCCAACTCGTAGCGGTTGGTGATCATCGGATCGAGGTCAAAGACGCCCCGGTCCAGCAGGTCGATGGCGTGCTCCCAGGTCTCCTGGCCGTTCCAGCTCCAGCTTCCGCGGATGTCGAGCTGGCCCAGGCTAACCTCGTCGAGGTTGACCGTGATCTTGCGCCCCCAGAGGCTGATAAAGACCACGACGCCCTTGCCGCCGGGTCCCTCGTGGGCCTTGCGGGCGCAGTCGATGGCGTGTTGCACTCCCTCCTGGCTGGCGGAACATTCAAGCACGAACTCGGCTCCCTTGCCCCCGGTGACCTCCATGACTGCCTTCTCGGGGCCATCCTCGGAATAGAGCAAATAGTCGGCGCCACACTCCTTGCCGATCTGCAACC
>JASFLR010000352.1:0-4520 GCA_050117995.1 Anaerolineae bacterium | reverse complement strand
ATCGGCCTGGGGCTTGGCTCTGTGCAGTTGATCCCCCTGTTCGAATTGGTGACCCGCAATTTCCGCGAGGGCTCGGTCACCTACTCGGATGTGATCGGATGGGCATATCCGACCCGCCAGGCGCTCACCTTCCTCGTGCCTGACTTTTTCGGGAATCCGGCTCACCATGGCTACTGGGACCTTGTGTCGCGGCAGTGGGTGAGTGTGGACCGCATCTTCTGGGGGATCAAGAACTATGTAGAGGCCGGCAGCTATGTGGGCATCCTGCCCCTGGTGCTGGCGCTGGTCGCCGTCGTACCCATGAAGCGCAGGTCAGGGAAGGAAGGCTCTACCGCGGACCGGCGCCACGTCTGGATCTTTGCCGCACTGGCAGCGGTTTCGCTCCTGCTCATCTTTGGCACACCGCTCTATGCCCTACTCTACTACGGGCTGCCCGGCATCAAACAACTGCACTCGCCCTTCCGCTGGGTCTTTCCCTACACGCTGAGCGTTGCCGTCCTGGCGGGATTCGGCGCCCGGCGACTGATGACCCTCCGCCGCGAATATGGCGTCGACGTCGACAGGACCTCGCCGCACTCTGAAATCTATCGTCCCTGGGTATCGCTGCTCACCTGGGGCGCCCTGGGTGGCGGGCTCGTGCTGCTGGCTGGCCTGCTGCTGGTCTCTTTTGCACCCAGCACCTTTGTCCCGCTGGCCGATCGCGTCCTTGACGCAGTGGAAAAGGCACAGGAAGCCTTCACCAGCGGGCAGATGTTCCTGTCGTACCAGTGGCTGAACCTATTTGTCTTTGCCCTGATGCTCACCGCCAGCGGTATTGTGTTGCGCGTCAGCCGCTGCCCTATTTACGTGCCCCTGCCCACGGCATTGCGCGCCCGCCTGAGCAAAGACCGCATCCCCCTGTGGCAACTGCTTGCGGTGGTAGCGCTGGCGGTGGATCTGCTGCTCTTTGGCTGGGGATTCAACCCCGCCACCGACCCGGCATGGCTCGAATTCACGCCACCTTCCATCGAGTACCTCGAGGAACAAGCCGCCAATGAACCGGCGGCGTCCGGCGGCCCATGGCGGCTCACAACCTACCAGCCTCCCGATAGTACCAAGACGCTCAATCCCAATATTCCCTGGTATCACGGATTGCAGGACATACGGGGCTACGATTCGATTATCCTGGCCCAATACGCCAACTACATGCGCGCCATCGAGGGACAGGGCGAGCTGCTGTACAACCGCATCGCGCCGATCTATGGCCTGGAGAATCTCGACTCTCCGCTGCTGGATCTGCTCGGCGTCCGCTATGTGATGACCGAGGGCCAGATCCCCAATGCCGATTACCAGCTCGTCTACGAGGACGAGGTCCGCATCTACGAGAACATGGACGTGATGCCTCGCGCCTTTGCCCTGCCCCAGGTGCAGGCCATCAGCGGCGCGGCGACGCCCGAACAACTGCGCGACCTCGACCCGCGACAGACGATCCTGCTGGACGAGTCGACGATGTCCGGTCCCCTGCCTGCGATCACCGACACGACCTGGCCTTTACAGCCAGCCTCTGTGGTTGCCTACGCACCCAACACCGTCTTTGTCGACGTAGAGATGCCGGGCGACGGTTGGCTGCTCCTGGCCGACAGCTACTTCCCCGGCTGGAAGGCGTACCGCTCTAACCTGTACACAGCGACCGAGGATGGCCAGCTCGCCGGCCCCGACCCGGCCATACCCGATCCCAAGTTCGAGCCAGACGACGAGACCGAGCTGCAGATTGTGCGCGCAGATGGCAACTTCCGGGCGGTGTTCCTGGAGGAGGGCGCGCACCGAGTCCGCTTCAAATACACGCCGATGAGCTTCAAGCTGGGCTTGTACGGCAGCTTTATGGCAGCGGTGGTGCTCCTGCTGTTGGTGCTCTACTGGCTGTGGGGCCGGTTCTATCGCGAGAGCGATGAAGATCACGCGGTCAAGAGGGTGGCCAAGAACAGCCTGCTGCCCATGGGCCTGCAACTCCTGAACCGCCTGATCGATTTCGCCTTTGCCATGCTCATGCTGCGCATCCTGGCCCCCGAGATGGCCGGGCGCTATACCTTTGCCGTTCTGTTCATCGGCTACTTTGATATCCTGGTGCGCTTTGGGCTGGGCACCCTGCTCACCCGGGAGGTATCCAAGGACCGGGAGCACGATAACCGGTACCTGAGCACCGTCACCATCCTGCGCGGGCTGTTGTGGCTACTTTCGCTGCCGCTCATGACCGTCGTTATTTTGGTCTACGCCTTCTTTGGGCAGATGACGCCCGACATCGTAGCCGCCATCGCTCTCTTTGCCGTTGGCCTGATCTTTAGCAACCTAGCTGACGGTTTCAGTGCCGTGTTCTACGCGTACGAAAAGATGGAGTACCCGGCAGCGATCTCCACGGTCACGACTGTGACCCGGGTCAGCCTGGGGGCGCTGGTGTTGCTCATAGGCTGGGGCTTTGTGGGCCTGGCCGGGGTTTCCATAGCCGCCAACATCGTCAGCGCCACTGCCCTGGGCATACTGATGATCCGCCACTGCTTCCGGCCTTACCTTGACTGGGACCGGAAGACGGGCAAGTGGATGCTGGGCACCTCCCTCCCGCTGATGATCAACTTGCTGCTGGCTACCATCTTTTTCCGCATCAACGTCCTGCTGCTCAAGCCTATGAAGGGCGACACGGTGGTGGGCTATTACAGCACAGCGCTCAAATATGTCGACGGACTGCTGATCATCCCCCAATACTTTACCCAGGCGATCTTTCCGCTGATGAGCCGCTACGCAGCTACGTCCCGCGAATCGCTGATGCGGGCCTATGTGCTATCACTGCGGTTACTGCTCATCATCGCCCTGCCCATTGCCGCCGCCATGCCCTTTCTCGCCGAGGGCCTGATCATGGTGCTGGGCGGCGGCGAATACCTGCCCGACTCGATGATCGCCCTGCAGATCATCATCTGGTTCCTGCCCTTCAGCTTTGTCAACAGTGTAACCCAATACGTGCTCATTGCCATCGACCAGCAGCGGTTCCTGACGCGTGCTTTTCTCATCGGCGTGGTATTCAACATTACCGCGAATCTGTTGGTCATACCCGCCTACAGCTACCAGGGTGCGGCTCTAGTCACTATCCTGTCCGAGCTGGTCCTGCTCGCGCCGTTCTACTATGCTGTGCGCAAGCACCTCGGCCCGCTGCCCTGGCTCTCCCTCTTCTGGCAGCCAACCCTGGCCTCAGCGGTCATGGTAGGTGTGATGTGGCTATTGAAGGGTATACCCTGGCTGCTGCTGATACCGGTGGGGGGCATCGTGTACCTGGCTGTGCTGGCCCTCGTTGGAGTCTTTCGCCAACCCGACATGGACTTGTTGGGACGGCTCCTGCCGGTAGATCGAATGCGGGCGTGGCTCCCCAGCCGCCGTTGAGCAGTCCAGCGCACCCAGCACCAACCCAAAGAGCCGGCCCGGAGGCCGGCTCTCATTGCATCTGCTTGATGGGCGCTGGCTATTGGGACCGGCGCCGCTCGATTTTGAAAGAGATGGTGACGGCCGCCAATAGGAGTAACGCCCCGCCCAGGAAATACTCGAGTACGCGCAGCCAGTTGATGCCAGACTCGCTGGGGACTGCGGCCTCGTCGCCCCCCATCTCGGGAGCCATCGCCAACTGCGCTGCGACCGTACTTGGCTCTGTCACACTGAGAAGAGAGGATGGCTCCGGCAGCGCCAGCGTCGGTTCGCCGCCACCTGCCACGGCTTCCTCCTCAAGCAGGGGAAGCTCTGCATCAGCGCTGGGTGGGGGCACTTGCTCGCCCACCTCACCCTCTTCTATCCCCCTCCAGGCATCCTCTGTCCCCAGCGCTTGCGGTGTTGCAGCCGGGGCCATGGATTCGGCGGCGGCAGGCGCCTCTGTAGGTGCCACTCCGAGGGCCAGCGGCTCCTGCGTCTCCGTAGCCATTGCCTCACCCTCAACCACCACCGTCTCCAATACGGTTTCCACGACCATCATCTCGGGCGCAGCAGCAGGCTCCTCCACCGCTTTCCCGACCATTTCGGTGGCCTCCATCTCGATCGATGCCACCTGCTGTTGGTACGCAGCGTCGGGCGCGCGTCCCACAGGCGCGTTGTTTAGTAAAAGATCGCCACCCACCGCAAACACCAGCAGCACAGCGATCAGGGCCGTCGCACCCTGAAGCACGGGCAGGAAATTCCAGCGCCGCCGGGCAACACGCTCCGGCTCAGCCGCAACGGGGACGGTAAACACCCGGGGCACCGCCAGCGTGGGCAACTCCCGGGCCCACTGCGTAGTCTGTCCCAACGTCTCCAGCTCCCACCGACACTCGGGGCAGGTCTCCAGATGATGCTCCACCGCCTCATATTCTTGGGGCGTCAGCTCACCATCCAGGTACGCGGAAATCCGCTCCTCAAAGTACCCGTGTTCAGTTGTGCGGGCTGATTTGAACCAGCTCATCAACTCTAACTCCCAATAGACTTTTGCTTACTCATCCCTAAGACGGTACTTGGCAGGCAAAAGTTCCCCCTGT
>JASFLR010000351.1:0-4532 GCA_050117995.1 Anaerolineae bacterium | reverse complement strand
GTATGAAAACGATCCCCCTCCAGGTAGAGCACCGCATCGACGATGTGCTCCAGCACACGCGGCCCCGCGATCGAGCCCGCCTTGGTCACATGTCCCACCAGGAACATGGGGATACCGTTGGCCTTTGCCAGGCGCAGTAGGGCAGTGGCGCATGCCTTCACCTGGCTCACAGTGCCGGCGGAGGACTCTAGTTCTTCA
This sequence comes from Anaerolineae bacterium, assembly GCA_050117995.1. Lineage (GTDB taxonomy): Bacteria > Chloroflexota > Anaerolineae > JAAYZQ01 > JAAYZQ01 > JBFFCR01. The sequence continues at coordinate 4,334 of JASFLR010000351.1, read as the reverse complement.
GACGAGATGGCCTGGATCGAGTCTACGATCACCAGTCGTGGATCCAGTTGTTCAATATGGCCGATGATCTGGTCCAGTGAGACTTCAGACACCACATACAGGCCGGCCTGCTGCAGGCCGAGGCGGTCCGCGCGCATCTTGATCTGGTGCACTGACTCCTCGCCCGAGATGTAAAGAACCGGCTTGGGTCCCTCGGCCAGTTGTGCCGATGCCTGCAGGAGCAGGGTGGACTTGCCTATGCCGGGATCGCCGCCGACAAGGACTACGGAACCCGGCACCAGGCCTCCGCCCAACACCCGGGCCAGCTCGCCATTGGCTACCGGCAGGCGCTGGAACTGGTCAGCCTGGATGTCGGGCAGCGATTGAGGATGGCTGACAGGCATCCACGCTCGCGCGGCCGCCGCATCCTTCCGAGGCTGTACGACCGTCTCTACCATCGTGTTCCACTCGCCACAGCTCTTGCACTGCCCGGACCATCGGGGATAGGCTGCGCCGCAAGTCTGGCATACGAATTGTACTCGTGTCTTGGCCATTCGCGCTCCTGTTCTCTCACGAAAAAGGACCGGCTTCCTTATTGCAGAAACCGATCCTCTCACTCACCTATGTGCTGATGCTGGCCCAAACCCCCTGAGCCAACTCGCTCAGTTCAACACGGTTTCCAGTATCGGGGGGGCTCCCCCATTCTCGACTTCCGCTTCGGCAGCATCCTCTTGTGTCTCTGCGGCGCGGAACGCAATCTCACCGTCTTTGATGTAGGCGATCACGGTATCACCTTCGCCAAAGCGTCCCTCCAGCACCGCCTCCGACAGGGTGTCTTCGACCTGCGTCTGTATGACTCGGCGGAGAGGGCGGGCCCCAAGCTTCGGATCGTATCCCTCCTCTGCCAGATACTCCTGTGCCTCGTCGCTCAACTGCAACTCTAATTCATGGCTCGAGAGTCGCTCGCACAACTTCTCGATCTCAAGATCCACGATGGCCTTGATGTGCTCCCGGTTTAGAGCGTGGAAGACCATCACTCCGTCGACCCGGTTCAGGAACTCGGGCCGGAAGATGCGCTTCAACTCGCTGAGCACCTTGTCCTTCATCTCATCATAGTCTTCCTGGTCGCGCTCGCCGGCACTGCGCTTGGTGGCGAACCCGAGCGACGTGGATCTGCCGATCACGTCCGCACCCACATTTGACGTCATCAGGATGATTGTGTTGCGAAAGTCAACCTTGTGCCCCTTTGCATCAGACAGCTGCCCGTCCTCCATGATCTGGAGGAGCATATTGACCGCTTCAGGATGCGCCTTCTCAACTTCATCAAAGCAGACAACCGTGAATGGCCGCCTGCGGACTGTCTCGGTGAGCTGCCCAGCATCCTCGTATCCGATATAGCCGGGAGGAGCTCCTACCAGGCGCGAAACCGTGTGCCGCTCCATGAACTCGGACATGTCAAACTGGAGCAGGGCGTCTTCCGAGCCGAACATGAACTCAGCCAACGCTTTTGCCAACTCTGTCTTGCCCACACCAGTGGGACCCAGGAACAGAAACGATCCGATGGGGCGCTTTGGGTCCTTGAGGCCCGCACGAGCGCGGCGCACGGCGCGGGAAATAGTCCTGATGGCCTCATTCTGACCCACGATACGCCGGTGGAGATGTTCCTCCATCTGCAGCAGCCGCTCTGATTCCGCTGACTCCAACTGCATGAGCGGCACCCCGGTCCACATCGCGACAATCTCAGCCACGTCCTCTTCCGATACCCTCACACTGGCCGAGCTGGAATCCCAACCCCTCCGCAACTGCTCCAACTGGGTCTTGAGCTCGCGTTCCCGATCGCGCAAGGCAATTGCTTCTTCGTACCTTTGCGCAAGGTTGGCTTGCTGCTTCTCCCTCTGTATGGCCTTGATCTCTGTGTAGGTATCCTTGAGGGTGGAAGATTCGGGCGCCTTGTACATTCGCACCCGCGAAGCGGCCTCATCGATCACGTCGATGGCCTTATCCGGTAGATACCGGTCGGTGATATAGCGGGCAGAAAGGCGCGCTGCCGCTTGGGCGGCTTCATCGGTGATCAGCAGCTTGTGATGCTCTTCGTACAGGCTCTTTACGCCGCGCAAAATCTCAATTGTTTCATCGACCGACGGCTCGTCCACGTACACCGGCTGGAACCGGCGCTCCAAAGCGGCGTCGCCTTCAATGTGCTTCCGGTATTCGTCGAGCGTCGTCGCTCCGATACACTGCAGCTCTCCTCTTGCCAGGGCTGGCTTGAGGATGTTGGCTGCATCCACCGAACTCCCTGCTGAGCCCGCGCCTACCAGCATGTGGACCTCGTCTATGAAGAGGATGCTGTCGGAACCCTTGAGTTCGTCGATGACCTTCTTCAGGCGTTCCTCGAACTGCCCGCGGTAGATGGTGCCTGCAACCACGCTGCCGATATCAAGCTGGAGCACTCGCTTGTCCAGCAGTGGCTCCGGCACGTCTCCGGTCACAATGCGCTGCGCAAGTCCTTCGACGATGGCGGTCTTGCCCACGCCCGGATCGCCAATAAGTGCCGGGTTGTTCTTGGTCCTTCGTGCCAGGATCTGGATGACACGCTCGATCTCTGTCTTTCGCCCTATCACCGGATCCAGCTTGCTCTTTTCGGCCAGCGCTGTTAGATCGGTGCCCAGCTGGTCAACAGTAGGAGTGGTGCTTGCTTGTTCCTTCTCACCGCCATGGGCAGGCACTTCATTGAGAACGCGCGTTACCTGTTCGCGGATTTTGTCTGGTGGGGCATTCAGACTGCTTAGCACGTCGACAGCAACGCCCTTACCCTCGCGCACCAAGCCGAGCAATAGGTGCTCGGTGCCGATATAGTGATGTCCCATTCGCCGCGCCTCATCCACGGCAAGCTCAATTACATGCTTTGTGCGAGGTGTGAGTGCGGGCGGTTTCAGCACAGGGTGAGTTCCCCGTCCTACGGCTCGCTCGATCGATCTGCGTATTTGCTCCGGCGTGATCTTTAGCTCTCTGAGCACGCGCATGGCCACGCCGCCCTCTTCGGCCACTAGCCCCAGAAGGATATGTTCTGTCCCGATGAACTGGCGGTTCAGCCGTTCTGCTTCCGCCCCAGCCGTTGTCAGTACCCGCTTGGCCCGTTTGGTGAAGCGATCAAGGTTGTCAGCCACGGTCTTGTCCTTTCAACAGGTAATGGCTCCTTCTCCCTTGGACAGATTATATCCTAACCCCCTGCACAAGTGGGTAATCCGTATCACACAAAAAGGACCTTGCCTGGGATGGGGCGAGGCCCTTACACACAGGCAATCTGGCTGACCACGAGTGCCCCCGGGTGTCTGCCGGGAGAACGCCGGGTCTGGGCTGAATGCCTGCCAAAGCTTGAGGTCGAGCGCAAGTTGTCGTTGGCGACTGATCAGGGTTCGCTAATGCTTCTCAGATCTCCTAGTCGTTCTGCGGCTCTGATTCCTCAGACTTGAACGCTGATTCGGCATCGGCAAGCTCAGCCTGCCAATCCAGGTCCGCATACTCTGGATCGGTCACACGCTTTAGGCTAAGGCCCATTCTACGCCGTTTGGCATCGATGCGGATGATGCGCATGGTGTGTTTCTCACCCTCCTGGACGACGTCTTGAGGGTGATTGATTCGGCCCGGGCTCAGTTCGGAGATATGGATCAAGCCCTCAAGCTCGTCATTCACCAGCGCAAAGGCACCGAAATTGGCCAGGCGCGTAATGGTTCCTTCCACCAATTGGCCCACATAGTAGCGGCTCTCTGCCGTGGCCCAGGGTTCCGGCTCCAGCCGTTTGATGCTAAGAGCGATCCGCTTTCTCTCCTGGTCGACGTTCAGGACATACACTTCCACGTCCTGCCCCACCTTGAGCAGGTCACGAGGCTTGACTGAGCGGTTCCACGACAGCTCTGACAGATGAACCAGGCCGTCTGCACCGCCCAGGTTCACAAAGGCGCCAAAGTCGGTCAGACTGCTGACCACACCCTTTTTCACCTCGCCAGGGCGCAGAGTCTTTAGCAGCTCCGCCTTCCTTGCCTCGCGTGCCAGGCGCTGTGCTGCTCGCTCTGATAAGATCAGCCGCTTTCGCCTGCGGTTGATCTCAATGATCTTGACGTTGCACGTCGTGCCAACGAGGTGAGACCAGCGCTCTTCAGGTTGCTGAGCTTTGCTTCCGCGGTGTTGGGCAGCCAACTGCGAAGCAGGCACAAAACCCCGTAGCTTCCCCAGCCGGACAATCAGCCCCCCCTTGTTGAACCCGGCAACAGGGGCCTCGATATGCTCGCCCGACTCGAACTGCTCTTGAGCGCGGATCCAGTCATTCTCTTCCTCGGCCCGACGGATCGACAGGA
>JASFLR010000350.1:0-4544 GCA_050117995.1 Anaerolineae bacterium | reverse complement strand
GGCCAGGGCTATTGCGTCGCGTTCAGCGAGTGGAACTCCTCGCCGCTGGTTAAGGCAACGACCAAGAAGGGGAAGAAGAAGCAGATGTTGACGCCTGCATCCTTCAGCCTCATCCACGCGGCCGACATGGCTGATCGGCTCGAGCGCCAGATCCTGCCAGCCCTCAGGGCAGGAGCCATCGTTCTGGCAGATCGATACATCTACACGGCCTTTGGGCGAGATGTGGCGCGCGGCGTTCCGCCCAACTGGGTCCGCAAAGTGTATTCATTTGCCGTCGAGCCGACCGTCGCCTTCTACTTTCGCGTGCCCCTGGAGGAATCATTGCGACGCATTCTCGGAGGACGGCCCAAGCTCAAATACTATGAGGCGGGCCTGGACATCGGACTGAGCGATGACCCATATGAGAGCTTCTCCCTATTCCAGGGCCGTATCTTGGACGAGTATGACAAAATGGTCGACGAGTTCGGTCTGACGGAAATCGACGCCACTCTGCCACTGGTAAAGCAGCAGGAGGTGGTGCGCGAGCTCATTGCCCCCCTGCTCTCAGGAGCCCTGCGCGTCGAGCCCAGTGCGTGGCGCGAGGTACTCGCCAAGGAGAGCGTATACGGCCGCTACTTGGACGAAGTCCTGCCCGAAAGGAGCACCCCATGACCCAGATCCGCTTTTACGGCGAGGGACTCCCGGAATTTACCCGCACCAAACCGTTACCTGGACGGCTTATTGTGCTTGAGGGCACTGACGGTGTAGGCCGTTCCACCCAGATCGCCCTGCTCCGCGAGTGGGTAGAGAGCAAGGGATATGCGGTGCAATCTACAGGCCTCAAGCGCTCCGCATTGGCGGGCAGCGGCATCAAGGACGCCATGCGCGGACACACGCTCGGAATCCTCACTGCCAATCTCTTCTACGCCACCGACATGGTCGATCGCCTGGAGAAAATCATCCTGCCGGCCTTGCGGGCAGGCTTTGTCGTACTCACTGACCGCTACATCTACTCTATTGTGGCGCGAGCTCTGGTGCGCGGAGTGGATCCAGCCTGGATCCGCAATGTATTTGGCTTTGCCCTGGTGCCCGACGCTGTCTTTTACCTCCACGCCGACCTGCCGCACCTAGTCCCACGTGTGCTGAATGCCCGCGGGTTTGACTACTGGGAATCGGGCATGGACTTTCTGCCCAACCGGGATTACTACGAAGCCTTTGTCGAGTACCAGAGCCGTCTTCTGGCCCAGTTCGAGGCCTTGGTCGAAGAGTATGACTTTCACCGGATCGATGCCACGCAGAGCATCCGCGAGGTCTTCCAATCACTCACCGTTGAGATCAATAAAGTCCTGGCTGACATGAAACCCATTTCCCCTGCCGAGGCCGAGCGCGAGCTGTCAGAAGCGCTGGCTGAAAGCAAGAGCGGCCGCGTCAAGTGAGAAGATAACGCGGCCTGGTGTAACGCTGTTCTGCCAACCAAACGGTGCACAGGCATTGAGGCGAGGTAGCACTCTACGTTAGCGCCTGTATCTCCTTGGCAGCGCTGATGCCAGCACTTGGGCAGTCTAGCTTTGGCTGCCCATACAATCTGTGGTAGAATACAGCGGAAAGGTATGCGACATGCCAGCGCCCGGGGATCTGAGCCCCGCTCTCTCACTGGCTCGGACCTCTGTTACCTCACACGAATGCATGCCAGTGAACCGCACCACTGATCCCAGAAAGCCCGGGCACTTGACCAAACTGCGACCCAAGTGCGAGTTGCCATGAGTGTCGTTGACGAAATCAAAGATCGCCTGAGTATCGTCGAAGTGATCCAGTCCTACGTTCCTCTCAAAAAGGCGGGACGGAACTTTAAGGGGCTGTGTCCCTTCCATGCTGAAAAGACCCCGTCCTTTGTCGTCTTTCCAGACACAGGCACGTGGCACTGTTTCGGGGCGTGCGGCACTGGTGGCGATGTCTTTTCCTTCATCATGAAGCAGGAAAATCTGGACTTTGGCGAAGCCCTAAAGATCCTGGCCCAGCGCGCCGGGGTCGAATTGCAGCCGCGCAGCCCCCAGGCTGCAGAGGCAGAGAAGCGGCTCGATCTGTTGCGGCAGATAAACCAGGCAGCCGCGACCTACTTCCACCACTTGCTCCTCAACAGCGATGAGGCAGCCCGGGCGCGGACCTACCTCGAAAAGCGCGGACTGAACCAGGAGACAATCGACGGCTTCCAGGTGGGTTATAGCCTGGATCAATGGGATGGCTTGCTTCGCTACCTGACCAGCAAGGGCTATGCCGCGGCCGACGTGCACGAGGTGGGATTGATCGTCGAGCGCGAAGACCGGAGCGGCTACTATGATCGGTTTCGCGGAAGGATTGTCTTCCCCATACGCGATCACCGGGGGCGCGTCCTGGGATTCGGTGCGCGCGCCATGGGCGATGCAATGCCCAAATACATCAACTCACCCCAGACACCGCTGTTCGACAAGAGCAGTGTACTCTTTGGGCTGGATCAGGCCAAGGCCGGAATCCGCACCACGGAAGAAGCCGTCATCGTGGAAGGGTACATGGACGTGCTGATGGCCCATCAACACGGCATCAACAACTTGGTGGCACAGATGGGCACAGCTTTGACTGAAGCGCAACTCCGGCTCCTGAAGCGCCACACGCAGCGATTTGTTCTTGCCCTGGATTCAGACGTGGCAGGAGATCAGGCAACCTTGCGCGGCCTCGACGTGGCCCGCCAGGTGATGGACCGCGAAGTGGTTCCGGTACCCACAGCCCGGGGATTGATCCGCTTCGAGGAGCGACTGGCAGCCGATATACGCATCGTCTCCCTACCACCCGGGCAAGATCCCGACGAAGTGATCCTCGAGAGTCCTTCCCGCTGGGCGCGGTTGATCGCCCAGGCCAAGCCGGTAATGGATTACTACTTTGATGCCCTCACCGCTGACCTGGATCTATCTACGGCCAAAGGAAAGGCCGAGGCCGTCCGCGCTCTGGGACCGCTCATCGCCACCATCGGGGACAGGGTACAGCGCACGCACTATTTGCAGCAACTGGCACGCATGGTCCAGGTTGACGAGCGCTCCCTTTGGCAGCAGATTCGCCAGACAGCCGGGCGTCAGGAGTCTCCGAGAGCCACACGGCCCAAGCCTCAGGAGGAGGAACGCGACGTCCCATTGGGACTTGATGGGCACTGCCTCTCCTTCGTGCTGGCTCATCCAGTACTTCTGAGCCAGATCGACGAGGCCATGGCGGCTAGCGACGAACCACCGCTTCAGCCCGAGGACCTGACCCGACCTGATGACCGGGCCATCCTGGCAGCGTGGCGCGAATGGCTCACCGATGGCAACCAGGACGATGTCCGGGGACCGTTCTACGATACCCTGGACGAGAGACTGCAAGACCGCGTTGACCTACTGGTCAAGGCCCGACAGGGCCAGCCCGAAGTCACCATGCAGACACTGCGCGACCACGTACTGGACGCCACCGTCCGCCTACGGCTGCAAAACCTGAGGCGGCAGAATCGGGACCTTCAGTTTCTGCAGGAAGAAGCACGGGCATCGAGCGATCGCGAGCTCTATAGAAGCCACGTGCAGACCATTGTGCAGAACACCGCAAGGATACGAAGACTGGAACAGGCCAGGGATGGAAGGTCCATTTCGGGCCGTCGCAGGCACGAGGATACTGCTTTGCGCATACCCTCCATCGCATAGATAGTCGACAACAGCAGACTCCGGACAGCGAGCATCAGGCTGCTGCCCCGGGACAGGTAAAGATACTGGACTCGTAGAGCCACTTGGTAGCATAGATGACAGAGGATCGGTCGCCAATCGTGCAGGAAGAACAGACGGGTACACAGCAATACAATAGCGAAGAAAACGGAGCCACGGAAGGCGCTTCCCTGCGCAGCCTCTTCCTGGACTTGGATATCGCCACCTCCAACGCCGAAGATGAGGAGCCCCAGCTCCATGATCTGAGAGCCCTGGAAAAGGAGATGGAACAAGAGGAGGATGACGACGAGCCCCTCAACGATCTGAGCAGCGTCTTTGACGCGGCCAATGATCCAGTGCGCATGTACCTGCGCGAGATCGGCAAGGTTCCACTCCTGACAGCAGAGGATGAGGTCAGATTGGCCAAAGCCATCAGCGATGGATTGGAAGCTCAGGAGAGTCTGTCAAGTAACGGCTCCCTACCTCCCGAAGAACTGGCGTCGTTGCAGCGTAAGGCTCAGCGCGGCAACCAGGCCAGGCGCTCGCTAGCTGAGGCCAACCTGCGCCTGGTGGTGAGTGTGGCCAAGCGATACATGGGCCGCGGACTGTCGCTCCTGGACCTTATCCAGGAAGGGAACATCGGCCTGCTCAAGGCCGTGGAAAAGTTCGACTATACCATGGGCTACAAGTTCTCCACCTATGCCACTTGGTGGATCCGGCAGGCTATCAGCCGTTCCATTGCCGACCAGGCGCGCACAATCCGCATCCCAGTGCACATGGTCGAGACCATAAGCCAACTGATCCGGACCCAGCGCCGCCTACAGCAGGAGCTCGGGCGTGACCCGACGCCTGAGGACATTGCCCTGGATC
>JASFLR010000349.1:0-4555 GCA_050117995.1 Anaerolineae bacterium | reverse complement strand
CCCTCCGAAACTTTCGCACATCCTCATCGACTCAGGATCTGAACCAATAACATGACTTTTGCTGGACGATGTCCAGATTTTCAGACGGCTATGGCAGCATCTGTCGCAGGAATTCCCGCTCGGCTTCTACCGTCCACTCGCGACCGTCCCGCAGCTTGGCATAGACGCTGGGCAGCTTCTGCTCAAGGTCTGTCACAGCGGTAAGTGGCATGTCGCGGATATTGGGGTAGATGACGATCTTGCCGGGGAAGGTCGTTTCATTCACAGCCTGCAGCCCATCCCGCGCTGCACTGAGTGAGCCGATGGCTGCCACCGACCGGTTGGGGGAGAGCTGGCCGTTCTCCGCCTGGTTCAACATCAAGCGCAGGTCATCGATCGTCGAAGCCGAATGGCCAATGACGCGAACATCCTTGCGGGACACATCACTCAGGTCCAGATCGACCATAGTGCCACGCGCCACGCCGGCAAAGACGTTCATCACCCCCTTGGCGGCCAGGTAGGTGGCTGCATCAGAGATGACGGGGGGCACCGGAGCAAGCACGATGATATCGTCAAAGCCCTCATCACGGAAGCGGGCCATGGTGGACCGGTACTCGTCCTTGTTCAGCGGATTGAGGCAGATCCACTCTACGCCGTTGGCCTCAGCCTCGGCGCCAAAGCTGGTGTCCAGATCGGCAAGGCGCGCGTCGCTGACATCAGTGCACACAATCGTGCGCGGCGGGTCCTGCACTTGCAGCGCGCGCTGCACGTGCATGCGGCCCATGGGACCACCCGCTCCCACGAACCAGGCCTGGCCCCCAAGCTGTAGCGACGAGCGCACCGGCACGTCGCTATAGGCCCCGGCGACGTCGGGACCGCGCCCACCGACGTACGTCCAGCGGTTGTAGTGCACCCGCCCCACATCAACGGCGGTCTTGCGCACCATCTCGTCCTCGGCGATGAGCGCCAGGATGCCATAGTCCGCCAGGTGCGGGCTCACGCGCTCCACAGTGCCCGCATCCGCACCCAGCAGCACAACGTCGTCCACCGGAGTCATGGGCGGCGCAGCCAGGTCCTCTACTTCCATCACTTCTACGCCGATCGCCGCGGCCCGATCCCTCAGCCATGCCTCAAAGCCGGTAGGGACGTTGGTCAACAGCAACCGGGCGGGGTGAGATGCCTGGTCGAATCCGGCGCTGATGGTGTACGGTCCGGCCCCCGGCTGGACGCCGATGATCCAGGTTGTGCCCCCGGCCTTGAGGCTAGTGCGGTAGCTCAAGCCGTAGGCAGCGATGACACACGCCCACGGCTCGGTGAGCGCCGCCTCCGCATAGCCCGTTTCGTGCTGCACCGGGATCAAATAGCTGCCATCGTCCCCGTTGAGGATGCGCTGGTCTATGACGCCGTACTGCGACAGACCGCCCTGGATCTCGTAGCCGTAAGCGTAGCCGATCCCGTCGACAAAGATATCGGCCTGGATGATAAAGCGGTCGCCCACCTGGTATTTCCCGCGCAGGTTGTCGCCCACACCGACGACGGTCATGCTCACCTCGTGGCCCAGGGTGACCGGTTCTGCTTCCATGTCGCGGTAGATGCGCGGGTGCTCCTCGCCCAGCCTGATGACCTTGATATCGGAAAAACACAAGCCACAGGCGTCGTGGCGCACCAGTAGCTGGTCAGGACCATACCGGGGCATAGGTACTTCGATCGGTTGTCCCTCTTGGCCCAGGTTGTCAAAACCCGCGCCATAGAGAGGCCAGAGCTGGTGGGTCTTGGACAGGGGCGCTGTTGCTCGCCGGTATTCAGTCAGTTTATCGTCCATTCCATCAATCTCCATTGGCCCTGCGCTCGCCGATCCTGGCACGGCTAGTCCCTCTATCCTCCACGGTTGTTAGCAATCCGCGCCAGCATCTCGCCAGGCGATAGGCTAGCATCCAACGCCTCGAGGGATGTCCGCCCGGCCTGGCCCGGCGGTGCATGGCGCCCCATCCGAGTGTAGAACTGGTTGCGCTCGCAGCGGCCGGGCAGGTGGTACTGCGCCCACTCGCTCTGGTAGCCCAGGCCCAGGACACGCTGCATCGTCGTGTGCCCATAGACAGCATACGCGCCATCGATAAAGGCATCGCGTACCAGCGCTAGCTCGGGAGCCGAAAAGTTATCGGCTTCCTTCTGCCCAAAGCTGTTCATCTCGGTCCCAACGTTCAACAGCAGGTCCAGCCGCTGGGCCACCTCGACGATACCGTGCAAGTTCTGTACCTTGATCTGCTTGACCCTGGGATCGGCGATATTCCAGTTGCGGTCTGGGATGATGTTCAAGGCGACCACGCCCTTGTCGATCAGGAAGCCCAACCACGTTTCCGGGTCTCGCTCGACAGTTGTGGTGCCGTCCAGCCAGGCAGCGCAGGGCAGTGCGCCACAATCCACAATGAATTGGTTGAATCGCCCCAGGGAGGGGAACATGCCGGATTCGGGCTGGACGTACCCCACGCCACCCCGCTTCATCAATTTGGCCCGGATCAGGTTCTGATAACTTGGCGAGTCGGCCATCGTGCTTGTCATCTCCTGCAATGCCACATCCAGCTTCTCAGCCCAGAAAGCCGCCAGGTCCGGCACCGCCCTCTCTGCGGCTTGGACGAAGGCAGCGACCATATGCCGCTCGGTGGGATGTCCGGCAGGCGTGAGGGGCAGCACATCCGATTCGTAGTCAACGGTCACTGGCTCCAGGTAGGGATTGACTCGGGACAGGATGGCCTGGTTGCGTGCATCGGCCCGCCGGCCCAGGTCGGCAAGTATAGGATGCACGGCTGCGGGCACATGGCCGCTGGCAAAGCCGATGCCCATGTGGTAGCAGATGCCCGGCTCGCCCGGCGAGTTGATCTCCTGGCCGGCATACTCGGGCACAAACACCCGCGTCTCGATGCCAGCGCCGCCGCGCACCGCGGCCTGCCCACAGGCATTGAGGAATTCGTCCACGCCATCGAGCACGTCGAAATCGACGATGCCGGCCGCCAGCCAGCCACTCCGCTTGGCCAGCCAGGCTATCGAGGTGGGCGAGTGTCCGTAGGCGTTGAAGGAGTAGAAGGTGTGGCAGTGCATGTTGACCACGTCGTTACCGGGGACCACGTCTATCTCGCCAGCCTCGGACAAGGCCAGAAGTTCACCCAGGGCTGCCGCTCGCACCGCCGGTTCAAAGTCATTCAGTTTGAATTCGAGTTGCTCGACCCGGTTCGCTGCCATCCGTCTCCTATTGCCGAGAGCCCCGGTATCACCGCGGTCGTCCGCGTGACGGTTCCAAAGTGCCTAACCCGAGCCCCACTCATGGCGCCGGTACTGCTCATCAGGGCGCGTATGGATGCGGGCCACTGCCTCAGGACTCATGGGGTGAACGCCGCCCAAAGCGTACGCGCCCAGGATCACACGGGCTGTCTTGACGTACATGGCCGTGATATTCTCGACCTCCAGCGCCGTCTCTCCCAGGGCCATCAGGCCATGGTTCTGCATCAGGACGACCTTGGGCCTCTCCCCGTGCTCGTCCAGGTAACGTTCGATCTCATCGCGCACCTTGCGCGCCAGCGGCACACCAGGATCGACATAGGGGATATATACCGGGGCCGGGCCGCAATACACGATCTCGTCGGGGAACAGCCGCCCGGCGATGGCTTCCTCCGCCTTCTTCGAGCACAGGATGGCGTTAACGGCAGTCGGGTGGGTGTGGCCGACAAAATTCACCCCCTCCAGACTCAGGGCCAGCGCATGCAGCACCGTCTCCACAGAGGGGCGGGCCGTAGCCGCCGGATCCACCCGGGCGTCTTCCAGCCCAGCCTTGACCCCGGCGTCGTCCAGATCCCTGGTTTCCAACATGGAGAGCACGCCGTCAAAGCGCACTTGCACAAAGCCGCCGGCCTCAATGGTCCGCATTTCGGCGCCGCTGGCCTTCACCCAGAAGGCGTCGTCGTCAATGCGAGCCGAGCTGTTTCCTTCGCCCAAGATCGCATAGTCCAGGGCCGGATCGCCCAGAACGTGCGACATGGAGATCAACTGATCAAGTATCTTTGCTGCCGTCATGGGATTGATGTACTCCTATCCGAAAATGATAGAGCACGGCCGGACAAGATGCCGCACCTAGCGCACAAAGGCAACGCCGCCGTCCACTGAAAGGATCGCCCCCGTGATCTTGGCGGCATTGTCAGACAGCAGGAATAGAGCCGCATTGGCCACATCTCGTGGCTCGATGTTGGTCTTGAGGGCGCAACGCTCCCGATAATACGCTGGGATCTCTTCCTCAGAGATATTGTAGCGCTTGGCCGTGCCACTCCGGTAACTGCCTCCTTCCTCCCACAGGGCAGAACCCTCCAGCACAGCGTCCGGGCATATCGAGTTCACGCGGATCCCAAACTGCCCCAATTCCCGGGCCAGAGCCCGGGCCAGAGCCAGCTCGCCGCCCTTGGTGGCGCAGTAGAGGCTTTTGTTCTCTGCTCCCTCCAGGCCGTTCTTTGAGGAGATGAACAGCAGGGACCCCTTGACGCCCGACCCCTTCATGATCTTGACCGCTTCGCGGGCGCACTTCACGTAGCCT
>JASFLR010000348.1:0-4571 GCA_050117995.1 Anaerolineae bacterium | reverse complement strand
ACCTCGATGCCCCCATGTCAAAGGTGATCGCCATTGACATCACCCAGCCGGAACCTGAGAACTGGCGAGAGGTGATCCCCGAATCGGAGGACGCCCTGCAGACCGTCAGCCTGATCGGCGACCGGTGCGTTGCCACCTACCTACACGATGCCCACAGTCGCGTTGTGGTCTTTGACAAGGCAGGCCACAATGTGCGAGAGGTCGTGCTGCCGGGCATCGGCACCGTGGTGGGCTTTTACGGTCGCCAGGCAGATAACGAAACTTTCTACCTCTTCACGGGCTTTGCCACGCCAGGCGGCGTCTATCATTATGACATGGATTCTGGTAAAGCCACGGTCTTTCGCCAGCCGGAGCTTGACTTCGATCCCGGGGAGTTTGTTACCGAGCAGGTCTTCTACCCGAGCAGGGACGGCACCCCAATCCCCATGTTCATCAGCCACAAGAAGGGCCTGAAGATCGATGGGAATACGCCGACGTACCTGTACGGGTACGGTGGTTTCAACATCGCCATGACTCCACAGTTCAGAGTGAGCAGCCTGGTATGGATGGAGATGGGCGGCATCTATGCCCAGGCGAATCTTCGTGGCGGCGGGGAGTATGGAAAGCCGTGGCACGAAGCAGGCATGAAGCTGAAGAAGCAGAATGTTTTCGACGACTTTATCGCCGCTGCCGAGTGGCTCATCGAGAAGGGCTATACCTGCCAGTCCAGGCTTGCCATCGCTGGTGGCAGCAATGGGGGACTGCTCGTCGGCGCCTGTATGACACAGCGTCCCGATCTCTTTGGCGTTTGCCTGCCGGTGGTTGGCGTGCTGGACATGCTGCGTTTCCACGAATTCACGATCGGCTGGGCCTGGACGTCCGATTACGGTTCTCCTGAGGATCCCAAAGAGTTCGAGGCCCTCCTGGCCTACTCGCCTTACCACAACCTGAAGCCAGGGACATCCTACCCTGCAACCCTGATCGCCACAGGCGATCACGATGACCGGGTATTTCCGGCCCACAGCTTCAAGTTTGCTGCGGCTTTGCAGGCAGCACAGGCAGGGCCTGCGCCGGTTCTCATCCGCGTTGAGACTGATGCGGGCCATGGGTTGGGCAAGCCAACCTCCAAGTTGATCGAGGAGGCAGCCGACCTGTGGGCATTTGTCGGCCACCAAATGGGGATTGCGCCTCCCAAAGATTCTGCCAGCGGTCAACACTAGAGGCCGAGACGGGGATTGGCAGAAACTGCTCTATATCAAGGATTGTCAGTCCATCCGTTCGGTAGGTAGGCCTGACTGAGCGGACAAATGCGATAGTGAGAGGAGTGTCATCGTGATTACGTGGTTTTCGAACCTGAGTCCGATCGTGCAGGCAGTGCTCGCTACTTGCTTCACCTGGTTCGTGACTGGCCTGGGCGCTTCGGCGGTCTTCTTTTTCAAGAGCGTCAACCGCCAGGTGCTGGATGGCATGTTGGGCTTTGCAGCGGGGGTCATGATCGCTGCCAGCTACTGGTCGCTACTGGCCCCGGCGATCGAAATGACTGAAGAGGCAGGTGGCATTCCGTGGGTGCCAGCCACTGTCGGATTTCTTTTGGGCGGGGCCTTTCTCTGGGGAGTGGACAAGGTCCTGCCACACCTCCACATCGGTTACCCAACAGAGGAAGCGGAGGGACTCCAGACAACCTGGCGGCGGAGCGTTCTGCTGGTAACGGCCATCACTCTTCACAACTTTCCGGAGGGCCTGGCGGTTGGCGTGGCCTTTGGTGCCGTCGCAGCCGACCTTCCTGCCGCTACCCTTGCCGGCGCTATGGCGCTAGCTCTGGGCATCGGACTTCAGAACTTCCCAGAGGGGATGGCCGTCTCAGTGCCCCTCCGCCGCGAAGGGATGTCACGTTTCAAGAGCTTCTGGTATGGTCAGCTATCAGGTGCAGTCGAACCTGTAGCGGGGTTTCTGGGCGCTGCTGCTGTTATTCTGATGAGACCGATCCTGCCCTATGCCCTGGCATTTGCCGCAGGGGCCATGATCTATGTGGTGGTTGAGGAACTGATCCCCGAATCCCAATTGGAGAGCATCACCGACGTCGCAACCGTCGGAGCCATGCTCGGATTTGCGGTCATGATGACCATGGACGTAGCTCTGGGGTAGGGCCGGAGCAGCAACCGATGCTCCACTGTGGGCTGGCTTGCATACTGTCCCTTGAGACTGTGGTAGGATGATTCTACATGCACCCGCTCCTTGGGGTGCGCCAGATCATAGAAATGAGGGGGACACATGGCAGAGAAAATCGAGAAATCCGATGTGGAGTGGCGGAAGCAACTCACGCCTGAGCAGTACCGGATCACCCGGCAAAAAGGAACCGAGCCCGCCTTCAGCGGCAAATACTACTACTTCAAGGGCGACGGCACTTACCGTTGCGTGGCCTGTGGCAACGAGCTCTTTGGCTCAGACACCAAATACGAGTCTGGATCGGGCTGGCCCAGTTTCTGGGCTCCCATCTCTGAGGAAAAGATAGAGGAAGAGCGGGACACCAGCCACGGCATGGTGCGGACTGAGGTCGTCTGCAGCAGTTGCGGCGCACACCTGGGACATGTCTTTGAGGATGGTCCCCAACCTACCGGACTGCGCTACTGTATCAACTCAGTCGCGCTTGACTTTGTGGAAGAAGGGACAGAGTCTCAAGAATGATCAGCTTGTCCCGGAGGGTAAGCAGATCCAACCTGTCCCAGCCTTGAGGTCTCCATGATCCTTGTGACTGGTGCAGCAGGCAAGACCGGACGGGCGGTGATCAAGTCACTCGCTGCCAGGGGAGAGGTGGTACGAGCGCTGGTTCACCGCCCGCAGCAGGCATCCATCGCCGTGGATGCCGGCGCGAGGGACGTGGTTGCCGGTGACATGCGCGACCAGGCGGTGATGGACCGGGCCGCCGGGGCTCCAAGCCAGGTCCGGGCCATCTATCACATCTGCCCCAATATGAGCCCCGACGAACTCTCGATCGCGCAGGTTGCTGTGCAGGCTACTCGCGCCGCCGGGGTGGAGCACTTTGTATATCACTCGGTGCTCCACCCGCAGACAGAAGCGATGCCGCATCATTGGCAGAAACTGCGCACCGAAGAATTACTCTTCGAGACCGGCCTGCCTTACACTATCCTCCAGCCCGCGGCATATATGCAGAATATCCTGGCCTATTGGGATCGGATCGTCCAGGACGGGATATATGCGGTGCCCTATGCAACAGAGGCGCGCCTGAGCATGGTGGATCTGGAGGACGTAGCCAAAGTCGCTGCCACCGTCCTAACTGAGAGGGGACATGCCGGCGCCACCTATGAACTGGCGGGCGTCGATGTGCTGTCATCTGCAGAGATCGCAGAGGTTCTGGCACAGCAGTTGGGTCGCCCGGTCCATGCTCAGGCGGTGGATCTGGAGGTGTGGGAGAAGGGGGCGCGAGCTTCCGGGTTGGGAGACTACCAGGTCGAGACCTTGCTGCAGATGTTCCGCTACTACGAACGCCACGGCTTCTGGGGCAATGCCCACGTGCTGACCTGGCTGCTTCGCCGACCGCCGACCACCTTTGCGCGCTTTGCCAGACGCGAGGCAGAGCGCCTGCAGAATGAGGCTTCTGCTCCACAAGGAGCCCCTAACGCCACCATGCAGTAGGGCTCGATGTCTTCAGACATGAGCATTGCCAAGCTCAGCAATAGCATATAGACTCAAAGCAATGATTGCAGGGCCGTCAAGTCGCTGTTATGCGATCAGCAGCCTGTAGAGGAGATCAGGAGGAGAAAAGATGGAGAACAACCCGATCGTTGAAACAATGCTGAGGCGCAAGTCCATCCGCAAGTACACCAAAGAATCGCCATCAGACGAGGCCATCACCACTATCGTTCGCGCTGGACAACAGGCACCCTTTGCCTATCAACTGTGCAGCCTATTGCTCTCGCGCAACCGGGTGCAGAATCCATTCAAGGCACCTCTCCTGTTCTACATCCTGGTCGATTCGCACCGGTTCGAACTGATCATGGCCAAACGGAACTGGAAGATGGTGCAGAACGATCTGTCGTTGCTGCTCTTTGGCATCCAAGATGCGGCTCTGATGGCTGAGAATATGGTGATCGCTGCGGAGAGCCTCGGCCTGGGTAGTTGCTTCCTGGGCGGAGTTCCCTATCAGGCGGAGACCATCATCAAAAAGCGCAGGCTGCCCCCGCGCGTCTTTCCCCTTGTGGGGCTGGTCATGGGCTATCCCGCCGAGAATCCGCCACCGCGACCGCGATACCCTCTCGATTTCACCCTCTTTGAGGACGAGTACCCAGAGTTCAGCGATGGCCAGATCGAAAAGGCCATGAAGGTCATGGACGAGGGTTATCTGGCGCAGGATTACTATCGTGAAGCGAATTTCCGCATTACCCTGGAGGGAGATCGGGAGGAGACCTTTACCTTTGATGATTACAGCTGGACTGAGCATATCAGCCGGAAGGTAGGGCAATGGACCCCTTCACTCGACGAGATTGTCGAACCACTGGCAAGGTACGGGTTCAACGTCACGCCTGATTAGCAGCAGCCAGCTAGCATCCGTCCTGTGCCCCGCGGAACGGCGC
>JASFLR010000347.1:0-4579 GCA_050117995.1 Anaerolineae bacterium | reverse complement strand
TGGAATGTGATCTTTTTGATCATGGGCATGATGATCGTCATAGCTGTCATAGAGAGGACTGGTATCTTTCAATGGTTAGCCTTCATGGCTTATCGCATCTCAGGAGGCCATGTCTGGCTCCTCATGCCCATCCTGATGATCGTAACCGGTGTCGGCTCGGCCTTTCTTGACAACGTGACCACCATGCTTCTAATGACACCTATCACCATTCAGATTGCCATGGCAATGGGGCTCAATCCGCTCGCACTGCTAATGCCGGAGGTCATGGCCTCCAACGTAGCCGGCATCAGTACGCTCGTCGGCACACCCACCAACATTCTGATCGGCTCTTATGCAGGGATCACCTTCAACGACTTTATGAGAAATCTCACACCCGGGGTGCTGCTAGCCCTCGTCGGTCTCGTCATTTACAGTGAGCTGGCCTACCGCCGCGAACTAAAGCAGGCCAATGCTGGCTCGCCGATGCTGCTGGAGAAACTTGCCGAGCGCGCCCGCATCACCCAACCGGACCACCTCAAGAAAGCGGGAGTCGTGGGTGCCGGGATGCTTGTACTATTCATCTTTGGCGAACGCATTCACCTGCTGCCGGCTGTGACGGCGCTGATCGGCGCCACGGCCCTACTCCTTTGGATTCGGCCCGACATCGAAGAGATGATCGAAGCGGTCGACTGGACCACGCTGGTATTCTTCATGGCGCTCTTTATCGTGGTCGGTGCCATACAAGAGGTCGGGCTGATCAGCGTCATCGCCGATCTGATTGGTCGATTGGTGGGCGACAGTCTGATCCTCGCCATGCTTGCGATCGTCTGGCTGGGAGCGTTGCTATCTACCGTAGTGGCCAACATTCCATTTACGGCTGCAATGCTGCCGGTTGTGGGCTACCTGACAGCCCTCGTGCCTGGAGCTCAGAACAAGGCCCTCTTCTACTCTCTGTCTGTCGGCTCGGGCCTGGGAGGCAATGGCTCGCTGATCGGCGCCTCAGCCAACATGGTAACCGCCGGCATCACGGAGCGGGCCGGCTATCCCATAACGTATATGTACTTCCTGAAGAAGGGTATGCCGGCGCTGCTGATCACCGTGGGGCTGGCGAGTGGTTGGCTCCTGCTGCGGTTCCTCGTACTGGGCGGTTGAGGAAGAGGGCGATGGGGGAGAATCATGAGGGAAGCAAAATGAATACGGATGCCCCAAAACGGCTCTTCTGCGCAGTGCGTGGTGGCCCTGAGAGCCGCGATACAGCCACCCACGCCATTGATCTAGCGCTGCAACTCGGTGCGAGGCTAACCTTCTTCCGCGTGATGGACGCCGAGTTTCTCAACCACGCCACCATAGGCCCGCTTCGCGTCGTCTACGCAGAATTGAGGGAGGTAGCCAAGTTCGCGATGCTGATCCTGTGCGACCGCGCCCAGCGACGTGGAGTAGCCGAGGTAGACTATGTGATACAAGAAGGCAACGTGCGTGAGAAGCTGCGGTCGCAGGCAGTTGGGGCTGAGGGCGAAATCCTGGTGATGGGACGCCCCATACGTAGCCCGGGCAGCAACATTTTCAAGGCTGGTGAGATAGACGACTTCATAGCTGAGCTTGAACAGAAAGGCAACATTCAGGTTATCAGCGTCTCGCCCTCAAAAGCAGATCAGGAACCGCTCATGCCCTGATCTAGCCGACTTCTGAGAGAAATCCCGGGACATCCTGTGGTTCAGAGGCGCCAGGTAGTCCCACCAGTAACGAAAGGGAGTGGCACATGCAGTTTTCAGTTGGCGATTTCGTAGTTCATCCACATCATGGGCCCGGTACGATCACCGGTATGGAGAGGAGAGAGCTACTGGACGGGAAGAAACTCTACTATGAGATAGAAATCCCTGTGCAGGAGCTATCGGTTTTCCTACCGAGACGAAGCCTGGAGGACATGGGTGTGCGCCGGGCCATGTCGCGGAGCCGCCTTCCCCGTGTTTTGGACAAGCTGAAGAGCCAGCCCCGAACTCTGCCCAAGGACTTTAAGAAGCGCCAGGAAGGGATCTGGGAACAGCTCAAGACTGGCTTGGTCATGCAGCTTGCTGAGGCTGTTCGGGACCTCGTATGGCATGAGAAGCGCGAGCACCTCACCAAGAAGGACACCGAGTATCTAACGCTAGGCAAAACGCGGCTGGCAGCCGAGATTGCACTGGTGACTGGCGAGGCAGTTTCGGACACAGAACGCATGATCGATGAGACGCTTTCAGCTGCGGTCGCCCGACGCGCAGAGCGAGAGCGCCGCCACCAGCGTCTTGCCGAGGTAACCGGCCTGTCCTCCAGCGGGCAGAGAGACTCCTAAGGCCGCTACTGCCGAGTGAGCCTGGCTGCGGCTTCAACCCCAAGGCCCAACATCACACTAGACAACTTCACCTGCCCAGACCAGCATGCGGTTGTGAAACAGGCCAAGCGCCCTATCTCAATCCACTTCATTACTTATGGCCGTGGCTACGTCGACGTCAGGTCTGCATTGCCGCGCCTGACAGGCGGCGCACCCGCTCCTGCGGAATCGGCTGGCAGACGTGCGTGCCTCACAAAAGTCCGAGCAAAACCAACAACTCGAAGCCTTCTATTGGAAGGGAAAGCGGTGATTCTCGTTCATCCAGGATCATGCGCTCGGGAGATCACATATCATGGCGACTGAAAGAAGGGCAGCTGTTTGTCAAAACTGCGGAAATGGGTTCATGCTTACAGAGACCTATCTGGACCTGATACATCGGCGCGGAGGAAACGTCGTATTGCCTCCACTGTGTCCCACCTGTTTCTTGACAGAGGGACCACTACCCAAGGAACGCGGAAAGGTAAAATGGTTCGACACCCGAAAGCATTACGGTTTCATTGATGCCGATCAAGGCGGTGACGCCTTCTTCCATGAGACGCAGCTTCTCGCTGAACAGAATGCGATACCGCACGAGGGACAGGCCGTCCGCTTTCACCTGCGGTATTCCATCAAAGGGCCAGAAGCCCTCAACGTGGAGATCGTTGACGCGTGACCCTGTTGGGGGTCGTGGATATCGACACAAGTATGGAGGGAAGAAACACAAATGGCAGGAATTGCAGGTGTAGCAGCAAGAAACAAGATAGATCAGGTCAAGCGCATGCTCGAAAAGATCTCCTACCGCGGGGATTCAGGCACCAAGATCATCGAAAGTCACGATTCAACGCTGGGTGCAGTCTGGCTAGAGGTTGAGGCCCAACCAACACCAAGAGCATTCCAGGAGAGAGCGGTCTGGGATGGGGGCCGACCACCGCTGCCCAAGCACACCGCCCTCGAACAGGAACGCTCTCCATTTGCGTTGACCGCTGCGACGTCAGATGGCATGCTCCTGGCCCGTGATGCGCTTGGCGCCTGCCCCCTCTACTACGGCCGCACTGCGGAAGGGAACATGTGCTTCGCATCAGAGGTCAAGGCACTCCTTGAGGTAGCAGAGGACATTCACGAGTTCCCGCCAGGAACGGCGTATGATAGCCAAGAGGGATTTGATAGGTTCTTTGCACCTGAGCAAGAGCCTGATCTGGGCCAAGCGCCGGAAGAGATCGCAGCCCGGTTGCGTCGCAAGCTGGAGACGGCGGTGTCACGGCAGACTGGTACGGGCAAGCTTGGTTGCTGGCTATCTGGTCACTCGGCATCACACTCGCTTGCTGCGCTCGCACGCCCCAACGTCGAGGAGCTGCACACATTCGCGGTGGGTACTCCGGGCACCCCCGATCTGGACTATGCACAGCGCGCGGCTTCACTGCTCCACGCGGAGCACCATGAGATCACAGTTACCCTGGATGAGGTCCTGGCGCCCTTGCCTGCCGTAATCTGGTATCTGGAATCATTTGATGTGCCCCTTGTGAGATCATCCGTCACCCGGTTCCTTGCAGCCAAACGAGCCGCAGACTATGTGGACATCATGCTCTTTGACGAAGGTGCCAGGGAGCTCTTTGGCAGCAGTCCAACTCTGGATGAGCCGCCGCCAGGCCAATCTGTAGACCAGACCGTCGATAGCGCGCAAGGACTCTATGATAGCGCCTTGCAGCGAGTCGACCGCTGTACCGTTCCACACGGACTGGTCGGTCACGCTCCCTTTCTCGATCTTGACCTCTTTGAGTTTTCTCTGTCCATACCGCCCGAGCTCAGAGCCCGGCAAGGCGGAGTGGCTGCAGACGCCTGGATAGTGCACCAGGCCCTTGCCTACTTGGTGCCCGAGGAGTTGCTGCGCTCGACTGACACAGACATGTGGTGCGGCGCTGGAGTAGGTTTTCTACTGGCACTGAGCGCCGAAGACCAGATCACCGACCAGGAATTCTATCGCGAGCGAGTGCTGCCCAACGGCTGGAAGTTACACGACAAGGAAGAGCTAATGTACTATCGCATCTTCCGCGAGCGATTCGGAGAGCTAGACGACCTCTCCTGGATGCGACGCACGCAGGAGGCGAATAGCACCGCCTAGACTGGGCCAGTCCCAAGTTGTGAACTTGGCGATCTTCTGGTATGCTATGTCGCGTTTAGACAGATACTGAGACACACGCGTCATATGCGTGCAGAAGTGGAGGAACAGATGACCCTGGAACTGGTCGGTCTTGG
>JASFLR010000346.1:0-4595 GCA_050117995.1 Anaerolineae bacterium | reverse complement strand
TTTTCGGTGTCTTGGTCCTGTCGGCCGGGCGCAGTGGGGTCGAGTTGTCGCCTACCTGGTGGCTGGCCGTGCCCTACGCCCTGGGCGCGGGTCTGTGTTGGTCCCTGGCTGGCGTGTTGCTCACCTACTCCATGCGGCGAGGGGTGGACCCCTATCAGGCGCTGGCCATTCCCAACATGATTGGTCTGCTCGTGCTCAACGTTTACCTGCTGACCACCGGCCAGCTTGGACTGTACGCCCAGACCACCGTCGGCGTACTGGGCAGCCTGCTCATCGCTGGCGTCTTTACCTCGGCTGCCCTGGTGAGCCTGACCCTGGCCCTGAACCAGACTACCGTGGCCAGTGCCACGACGCTCAACTCCCTCCAGGTGGCCCTCGCTCCCCTGATCGCCTGGATATTCCTGGGTGAGACCATGAACCTTATGGCCGTGGCGGGCATCCTGCTGATCCTTGGGGGGGTGATCATTGTGCAACGGACTAGAGTAGCGCTCCAACAGGATTCGACGAATGGGGAATGAGACGATGCAGGATGGCTTGCGCAAGCTCTTTCACGGGCGGTCGGTGGCCGTTGTCGGCGCCTCGACGGATCCGGGCAAATTGGGCCACGAGATCCTGGCCAATATCGTCGAAGGCGGCTTCCAGGGCCGGGTCTACCCTGTCAATCCGAAGGCCAGCGAGGTCCGGGGGCTGCCGGCCTATCCCTCGGTGAGCGCCTGCCCGTCGAACCTGGATCTGGCGGTGGTAGTCGTGCCGGCGCCCTTTGTGCCCGGCGTGCTGCGCGAAGCGGCGGCCAAGGGGGCGGGGGCGGCCATCATCATCAGCGGTGGGTTCCGCGAGGCAGGCCGCGAGGACCTAGAAGCCGAGATCTTGGCCGTGACGGCCGAGACTGGATTGCGCCTGATCGGGCCCAACTGCCAGGGGATCAACTATACCCCGAACAGGCTTTGTGCTTCATGGCCCCTGGTTACCGCGACCGGCTCGATGGCTGTGGTATCGCAGAGCGGCACGGTGGCAGCCACGCTGGCGGGCTGGGCGGTGGACGAAGGGCTGGGCATATCGGCGACGGTCAGCCTGGGGAACCAGGTAGATGTCTGCGAGACAGACCTGATCGAGTACTTTGCCGGGGATCAGGTGACACGGGTCATAGCCCTGTACCTGGAGGGAGCCAAGGATGGGCGGCGATTCCTGGAGGCTGCCAGCGGGGCCATCCCTCACACGCCGATCGTGGTGCTCAAGTCGGGCAGGACCAGGGCCGGGCAGCGGGCCGCGGCTTCGCACACCAGCCAGTTGGCGGGCCGCGATGAGGTGTTTGATGCGGCATGCCGGCAGTACGGCATTGTGCGCGTGGCCGATATCGAATCGCTGTACGACAGTGCCAAGGCCCTGCAGAGCCTGGATCTGGACGGTGGGGACCGGGTGATGGTAGTCACCAGTTCGGGTGGCTGCGGCATCCTGGCCACCGACGAGGCTGGAGCCTGCAAGCTGCAGGTGCCATCCCTGCCACCCGGAGCGGTCCGCGATCTGGGGGAGGCCGGCTTGCTGCCCACGGCCATCCTGTCGAATCCGCTGGACCTGACGGTAGCTCCGGCAGAGCACTTTGAGGCGGCGGTGACCGTTGCCGAGCGCCACAAACTGGCCGATATCTACTTGCTCATTTTTGGCGACCCCATCCCCGGTGCCACCGAGGTGGTGAACGCGCTCAGGGCCAGGATGGGGGCCCGTTTCGCGGTTGCCTACCTGGGCGGCGGTGACGTGGAAAAGGAGGAGCGCCTGCTCATGCACGCGGCAGGGATCCCGGTCTTTCCCACGCCCCAGCGGGCCATCCGGGCGATCCGCGATGCGGCATGGGCAGCCCGGTTCCGCGCCCGCTCAACGAGAGTATCTGCATAAGGAGACAGCGAATTGCACCAAGTCGCTACAGGAGCACCCGGAGATCGTCTGCTATTGCTGGGCAACGAGGCCATCGCGCGGGGCGCGATCGAAGCCGGGGTCGAAGTCGTGGCCTCCTACCCGGGCACGCCGAGTTCCGAGATCGTGGAAACCCTGCTGGATGTCTCGACCGATCTGGGATTTTATGCCGAGTGGAGCGTCAACGAAAAGGTGGCGTTCGAGTTGGTCGCCGGCGCGGCGCTGACCGGCGCCCGCTCGCTGGCGACGATGAAAGGCGCGGGCCTGAACGTGATCATGGACATGTTCATGACACTGCCCTACACCGGCACGCGCGGCGGGCTGGTGCTCGTCGTGGCGGACGATCCAGGCGCCCACTATTCATCAAACGAGCAGGACTCGCGCTTTGCCGCCCAGTGGGCCATGATCCCCTGCCTGGAACCCGAGAGCCACCAGGATGCCAAAGAGATGACGGCCTACGCCTTTGGGCTCTCGGAACGGCTGGAGCTGCCCGTCGTGGTACGGACCGCAACACGAATCTCCCACTCGAGCGGCGTGGTCAGTCTGGCACCGGTGCGCAGATCAGAGTTGGAACCGGGCTTTAACAAGCACTGGAAGGCGCCCTACAGGTGGAACGTCTACGGCCCGCCAGGAGCCCCGGCCAAGCACAAGTGGCAGCTTTCCCGGCTGCCCCAGATGGGCCAGGAATCGGAGGCATTGGCGTTCAACGAGTTGCGCCAGGGAAGCGAGCGGGTGGGCGTGGTCACCTGCGGGACGGGCGCAGCCTATGCGCGCGAGGCCCTGCGAGAATTGGCCCTGGAGGAGCGGCTGTGGCTGCTCAAGATCGGCATGGTGTACCCCATCCCGCAGCAGGCCGCACTGGAGGTGCTGGAGGGATGCGACCGGCTGCTGGTAGTTGAAGAGGGCGACCCGTTGGTGGAGTCACAGTTGCGGATGCTGGCACAGACAAAGGGCATCGGGGTAGAGATCTTGGGCCGGCAGGGCGAGGCCGTGCTACCCTGTCACGGAGAGCTGGCGACGGGCATCGTCCGGGAGGCCTTGGCCGGGCTGATGGGACTGCCGCTGGTAAGCGACGAGGGGCGCCAGGCGATCAAGGATGAGGTGTCGTCGCTGGTTATTCCCCGCTCTTCAGCGCTTTGCGCAGGCTGCTCGCACCTGGGCACCTACTGGGCGTTGCGCCAGGCTTTGGGTGAGAGATCGCAGGACGTCCACATCGCCAACGGGGATATCGGCTGTTACGAGCAGGCGGGCTATGGCGTGAAGGGCCAGATGCCGGAACCCAGTGAAGAGGCGATGGCCCACCATGATTCGACGATCCTGTATGACTTGTTGGATACGCTGTACGTCATGGGCTCCGGCGTGTCGATGGCGCAGGGACAGGTACGGGCGGGCTACCAGGGTGGGCAGGTGGTCGCCGTGGCCGGTGACTCGACCTTCTTCCACACCTGCATGCCAGGCTTGCTCAATGCCGTTTGGAATGGGACCAAGCTGACATTCGTGGTCATGGACAACTTTTGGACCTCGATGACGGGTCACCAGGCCTGTCCGGCGACGGGCCAGACGGCTATTGGCCAGCCGGTCAAGAAAATCCTTATCGAGGAAGTGGCCCGAGCTTTGGGCGTCGAGTCCGTGGAAGTGACCGATCCGTACGATCTGGAGAACACAACGCGGGCCTTGCGCAGAGCGCTCGATTACGATGGGGTGGCTGTGGTCGTGACCCGGGGGGAGTGCATGCTCCAGTTCCTCCGGCGGGAGCGCAAATACCGGGAACCCTATACGGTTACCGAGGACTGTATCTCCTGTGGGGAATGCGTGAGGCTGGGCTGCCCGGCCATTACCTTCTCGGATGAAGAGGGGGCCGGGATCGACCCGATCCTGTGCGTCGGCTGCGATATCTGCGCCCAACTCTGCCCCTGTGGCGCCATCGTGCCGGGGGAGGAAAGCTGATGGGCCAGAGGCGCAAAGCAACTACCAACGTGGTCATCGCGGGCGTAGGGGGACAGGGCAGCATCCTGGCCTCGCACCTCCTGGCCCAGACTGCTCTGAAGCAGGGGCTGGACGTAAAACTGGCCGAGACCTTTGGCGCGGCGACCCGTGGAGGCTCGGTGATGGCCCATGTGCGGATGGGTAAGGTATGGGCGCCGACCATGATGAAGGACGAGGCGGACGTCGTGCTGTCGATGGAACCCCTGGAGGGACTGCGGGTGTCGGTCCGGTTTCTCAAGCCAGGCGGCTGGGCGCTGATCAACAACCGGCCCTGGATGCCCGTGGACGTGGCAGTGGGCCGGGTCGAGTACCCGGCGGTGGAAAGCATCGTGGATGGGTTGGCCAGGCTGGGGGCGTCGGTGGTCAGGCTGGACGCAACCGAGTTAGCCCTGGAGGCTGGAAATGGCCGCGCGGCCAACACCGTAATGCTGGGCGGGCTCTTTGCCCTGGGCGTGCTCGACCTGTCGGAGGATAACCTGTTTATGGCCATGGAGGAACGCTGGCCGGAGCGCCTGGTAAAAGTCAACCGGAAAGCCTACCGACTGGGTCACGAGGCGGTCTCAGCGTCCTTGGGAGTGCCAACATGAGCGCCGCCAGAGGCAGGATGCTCCCGGAACCCGATGCCGCCGCGCTGCTGGCTGAATATGGCATCGCCTATCCGGAGCACGCCTACGTGCACAACGCCCGCGAGGCGGCCGAGG
>JASFLR010000345.1:0-4604 GCA_050117995.1 Anaerolineae bacterium | reverse complement strand
TGCTCTTCTTCCCGCTCTTTCCCTTCCCGGGCCTTGTCCTCTACATGCTCCTCCGGCCCCGCACCACCTTGGAAGAGATCTATGAGCGCTCGTTGGAGGAGGAGGCCCTGTTGCAGGGCATTGAGGAGCGCATGGCATGCCCTGGCTGCAACCGCCGCATCGAAGAGGAGTTCATGATCTGCCCCACCTGCCATACCCGCCTGAAAAAGGCCTGTCCTGCCTGCGGGCGGCTCCTCCACCTGCGATGGAATATCTGTCCCTACTGCGGAGCCGTGCAGACCTCGACCAAGGCAGCGACATTGCTCGACACTCAGCGCGCGCCCCTGCCCGTCGAGCCGGGAGTGGAGGCGCCCAAGCTGGCGGACACGACTCTGCAAAGCGAACAGGAGCCCGCCACAGATTGGCCAGATCAGCCCGAGTGGGCCTTTGAGCCAGAGGTTGAACCAGAGTCCGAGATCGCGGCCAGCGACGAACCGGCCGAGCCCACAGAGGAAAGCGCCTACGACGCTGACACCACGCCCGAGACTGAGGAGCAAGCGGAATCTGGCGAGGACTCGGAGCCCGAGGAAGAGACGCTGCCTTTCGGGTTCGACTAGCCCACAGAGCCCAACAGCGCGGCGCACACCGGATGCGCCGCGTTTTCCGTTATCCGTTGAGCCTGACCACTGAACCGGTAGAAGGACGCTCGTTGCACACAAAACCGACCGAGATAACACCCGCATCCGCCCGCTGGCCCCGGCTGACCGCCGTGCTCGTAGCCGTGGCCGTGGGCATCATACTCCTGGCGGTCTTGCTGCCACCCACCACCCTCCTAGGCAAGGCCGATGTCGTCGGCTATGGCATCTGCCACCAGCTACCCGACCGCTCCTTCTTCCTGGATGGCCGGCAGCTACCGTTGTGTGCTCGGTGCACCGGCACCTTCCTGGGTGCTCTCCTCGGCCTGGTGGCCGTGCTGATCTTGGGCCGCAGCCGCGCCTCGCGCCTGCCCCCTGCCCCCGTCCTGGCCCTAATGGTCTTTTTTGTCGGATTCTGGGCCTTTGATGGGCTGAACTCCTACCTGACCTTCTTCCCTGGCGCGCCCAACCTCTACGAGCCGCGGAACTGGCTGCGGCTGACGACCGGCATGCTCAACGGACTTGCGCTGGTCATCATCGTCCTCCCCATCTTTAGCTATACGCTGTGGCGCGACACCACCCGCGATCCAGTGATCAAGAGTGTGTGGGAAATACTCGCAATCCTGCCCATACTGGCTGTCCTGATCTGGATCATCCAGGCCGAGATTGGCTTCCTGCTCTATCCCCTGGCCCTGCTCAGCAGCCTGGGTGTGCTGATGATGCTGATCATCATCAATGCCATGTTCGCCGCCGTCGTCCTCGGGCTGGAGGGACAGGCCAGGACGTGGCTCCAAGCTTCCATACCCCTTACCATAGGCACAGCCCTGGCGCTGCTCGAGCTGACGGGCATGGTCCTCCTTCGCGCCTACCTGACCGCCAAATACGGCATGCCTTTCTAAAGATCTCCATTCCGGTTCGCGAGACCCGATACCGCCAGCCTCGCGCAGGGCCACAGTGCTGCGCTTCACGCCGGCCACCCGACCCGCGGACGAATTCGCTCACCTCGACCCGTCCCAGACAGCCTCGCGCAGGGCTGTGATCCTGCGCCGCAAGCTGCACAACCTGGCCACGGACGAATTCGCTCACCCGGACCCGCCCCCGTCACCTCCACCCGGGCTCTTTACCTCGAGTTCTGATGGGCCCTCACTCTGCCGGCGCGAGGCATCCACCACAGCACGGAACAGCCGCGCCGGGCTCTCGCGAACCACAGCAAAGGCCAACAGCAGGCCAGCAAGAGTAAAGACCAGCACAAGGGCCCGCCGCCCGATCACAAAGGTAGCGAACTGGTCCAGCGTCAGACCAGCCAATCCCAGCACCGCCGCCCAGCCTCCTTCCAGGAAGCCCAGCGAGCCCGGCGTCACCGAAAAGACGAGGGCCAACTGCGTGACGGCGATGCCCATCGCCAGCAAATACCAGGGGATCTCCAGCCGCAGCGCCTGGGCGATGAAAAACAGCCGAGCCGACAGCAGCCCGTACATCACCAGCGTGAGGAGAAATGCCTGGAGCGCCACCCGGTTATCCACAAAGGTCTCTGACGACAGGCGGTCCAATTGCTTCGGCAAGCGCCGAACCAGGCGGCTCCCGATCACCGGCATCCGCGCCAGCGGTTGGGCCAGGCGAGCCCCAAGCTGGCCGACGAACCGCACCGCCTGCTCGTACCGCCAGCCGATGATCACCGCCCCAATTGCCGCCAGCCCGCCCATGATCCCCAACGCCAGCGGGCGCTCGAGCCAGCCCACCAAGAAGAGGGCCACCGGGCTGACCAGCAGCAGGGCCAGCACCAGGTCAAAGAGCTTGTCCAGAAAGACCGAAAGGGCCGACCTTCCCAACGAAACCTGCCGGGACAGGCTCAGGGCCACGGGCCGGGCTCCCAGCATTCCAATCGTGATCGGCACCACCTGTCCGGCCAGCATACCAATCATGTGGTAGACAAAGATGTAGCGAAAGGCACAGATCGTGCCGCCGGCGACCTGGTTGGCGATTAGAGACCAGCGAAAGGCCGCCACCACGTTCCACAGCAGCGTCACCGCCAACGCTGCCAGCACGTAGCGCCAGTCACCTTGCACGATCTGCTCCCATGCCTCCACGCCGCCCAGGTACAGGACCAGGCCAAAGGCCAGGACGCCCGACAGGTTGATGGCCCACGAAAGGATCCGGTTGCGCTTGCGCTTGCCGTGATCAGTGCTCATACCCGCGCTAGACCTCTCCCTCAAGACGAGTAAACTGACCCAGTATACCACAGGCGTATCCCTCCCGCACATCCCCCGGGCACTAATGACCAGCCCTTTCTATCCTCTCACTCTCCCACTCTCCCGCCGTTTTCGGGATGTTATGCAGGGCCTATGCAGATTCAAACAGGGGATATGCTTGCGTTGGCCCCACGCTGCTGCCTTTGCGTATGAATACAACTGCAATACCCCACACCATCCACAGAGTATTGACATTTCGCCCCACTCAAAGTTGAATAGAGTTATTGCAGATTATCTGCCATTGCAGAGAAGCTGATGGGGGAAGTTGTAGATGGAATCCACACTTCAGGTCCACCAGCGCGGTACAGTGACGCTGCCTGCCGAACTGCGACGATAATACGGCATCGAACCCGGCGACACCTTTCGCCTGGTAGATCTGGATGGTATCTTTGTGCTCACACCCATGGTGACCATGGTGCCTGAGCTGGCCCGCGAGATCGAGCGAGCGCGTAACGAAGCCGGTTTGAGCATCGAGGAGCTACTGGTCAATCTGCGCGAGCAGCGTGAGCGCTACTACACAGATCACTATGAAAGCAGCCAGCCCGGCTAGGCGGCGTGGGCCGCCGCGCATATTTGTCGACGCGGATGGCCTCTTTGCGGGAGCCGCCAGCCCAAGCGAGCACGGCGCGAGTTTGCTGGTGCTGCGCATGGCCGAGATCACCTTGGTCGAGGCACTGACGTCAGATCAGATAATCTTTGAGGCCGAGCGCAACTTGGAAGAGAAACTCCCCGGAGCACTGCCCACTTTTCGCCTCATGGTCAGCCGCTGCCTGCATGTCGTGCCCGACCCCTCCCCCGCTGATCTCGAGCCGCACTGCGGCTTGGCACATCCCAAGGATCTCCCCATCCTAGTTGCCGCGCTGCGAGAGAGCTGTCCGTGGCTGGTCACCTTCAACGTGCGCCACTACCAGCCGGGCCACCACGATGTGGCCGTGCCGCGTCCTGGCGAGCTCCTGCTGCGCGTGCGCGAGCGGCTGGCCCGGCTTAGTGACGAGAGCAAAGCATGATCTACGCCCTCTGATAGATGAGGCCCTTCCCCTGGGAGCGAGCTCTCACGACCCCAAGCATGGAAAGGGCGTCCGCCACTGCCACATCAGCACAATGCACTATCCAGGTCGGCGCCTCCTGTCCCCCTTGTCTGCATAGGTAGGAGAGATCCGAGGTTACCCACCACTGCCCAGAGCTACCTTTGCCCGCATGGCCCGATGCCACCACCTTTGTCCTTTCCACTGAAACGTGATACAATAGCTGCGTTGATTGGTGGGAAAACCTGACTTCCAGCCCGGTTGTGGTAGCAACTGCACCCCTGGCAGCCTCACTGGAGCATGACAGGAGAGTACTTGCACACCACACCCCAAGCCCAAGCAGTCAAGAGCCGACGCCACCTTGGCGTGTATGAGCAAGAGCGGACAGCCTTCCTCAGAACAGCCAAACTGCCTGGGCCGAAGGGGCAGATTGCCGCCATCGACGTCGCGATTGACGACCTAGCCTACGCGTTGTATGGCCTGACTGAGCAGGAGATTGCCAATTTGAGAGGGCGCCATTGATGCGAGTGCAGGTTGAGGTCCTATGTACGCCCAAGCCAAGCAAAGCGATTGTGTCGGCGCTGGAGGAGGCGGGAAGGCGACTCACCCCTCGGGTGGACAGCGTCTCCGTCAAGGTGTACGAGGGCGAGTCGCTCACTGCCATCCTCGAGTTCGAGATGCGCCGGGAGGGCCTGTACAAAGTGATCGATCGAATC
>JASFLR010000344.1:0-4604 GCA_050117995.1 Anaerolineae bacterium | reverse complement strand
ACTCCCAGGCTTGGCCCCAGTAGTCTATGCCTGTGGCTTCAGCTTGAGGGTATCGCCTCGCTATCTGGATCGTCAGCGGGCCATTCCCACAACCAATATCGAGGACCTTTCCGACTCCATCCCAATCCGCCATACGGTCCAGCACCAGATCCTGAACCCTGGCCTGGATATCCCCTCCCCTGGTCGAGAACAGATATCGCGCATAGGCGAAATAGAGAGAGCACAGCAAAAAGATGGCTGCGGCAACAGCCAATAGGGGAACCAGAAATGCCAGCCCCCCAAGGAGAAGACCTAGCACGCCTGGCACAAGGACGAACTTTGTTGAAACCCAATTTCCATACTCTGGTCTCTCAATAGCTAGTTCACTCATCATCTCGTCTTTCCTTTGTCGCCTGCTGCAGTTACCCATTTGCAGGGGTTCCTATCGGCTCCAAGCTGGGCGGCGCACCACTCCGGGCACAGATCTTGTGCAGGCCGCGTCAGCGCCGGCGAGCTGTTAGGCTGCGCTATCCAGCTCCAGGACCTTTCCGACACCTACATGTGAGGCCATCAGCCTCATCCGG
Organism: Anaerolineae bacterium; assembly: GCA_050117995.1. Taxonomy (GTDB): domain Bacteria; phylum Chloroflexota; class Anaerolineae; order JAAYZQ01; family JAAYZQ01; genus JBFFCR01. The sequence continues at coordinate 4,041 of JASFLR010000344.1, read as the reverse complement.
CTCGCCCGAGCCTGAACAGGAGCATGGAGCTACTATCACTCTCCCCCAGCCGTAGACCTGCTAAACGATCTTGCCTTGGCTCTCAAACACCGGCTTATTCTCCAGGATGCGCTTCGGTGAGAAGATCGATAGGTCGAGCGTTGGGGTCTGACCCATGATCAATTCGGCGATATAACGTCCCACCGCATGGCACTGCTGGAAGCCGTGTCCGGAGAAGCCGTTCGCCAGGTAAAAGCCTTCGAGTTCGGGCCACTCGCCGAGAATGGCATTACCATCGAAGACATTGACCGCATAGAGCCCGGCCCATCCCCGAGCCACCTTGAGCCGGTCAAAGGATGGCACAAAATCCACCAGCTCCGGCCAGAGGATCTCATCAAATACCCGCCGGTTCCACGTAAACTCGAAACCAACAGGGTCATCGGGCAGTGACTTGCCGCACATAAAGTGTCCTTCCCGTTCGTGAATGCAGTACAAGCCTGAGGGAAAGAATACGGCGGGCAAAAAGCCATCTGGGCGGGCGTTGGTCTCGATCACAAATACCTGGCGCTTGGTCGGTTCGACCGGCAGGTCTACACCGGCGGTTTGGGCAATTCGGGTCGCCCACGCACCGGCGCTGTTGACTACAGCTTTGGCAGTCAGCCTGTCTCCTGAAGATAGCCTAACGCCCGTGATGCGGTCCTCGCTTCTCAGGAGCTCGACTACCTCTCCGTGGATGAGCTGTGCGCCCAGGGCGATAGCCTTTCTCTTATAGCCCATCAATAGCGCCCATGGATCCATGGTGCCGTCCTGCCGTCCAAAGGTACCGCCCACGCACCCTGCCAGGTCGTAGAGGGGATAGCGGCGCTTGATTTCGGCCGGTGTCAACCACTCGACCTGGCAGCCCAGATCTTGCTGGAGGGCCAGCCCTCGCTCCGCCTCTTCGCGGCCGTTTGTATCAATCAAGAAGAGGTTTCCCTCTCGGCGAAACGCGACGTCCGGCCTGTCGTCATCTACCGCCATGTCCTCGGCAAAACGTTCAATAGCCTCCAGGCCGTACTGGGAAATGCGGATATTCTCTTCGAGGTTGAACTGCACGCGGACGTTGCCATCAGACAGAATAGTGGACGATCGTTCATAGGTCGGGTCCATCTCCAAGATGGCTACTCTGAGCCTGCTATCGGCCTTCATCAAGTAGTAGGCTGTGGCACAGCCCATCAGGCCGCCGCCAACCATGATCACGTCGCAGGTATTCTCTGCCATAGCTGTTCAAGCTCCTTCTACACGCACAGTCTCCATATTGGCTATCTCATATGCCGGGGACTAGAGATACCTGCAATTCCTGAGGCGGGGACTCTTGCTCGGACGAGTCGCGAGCGATGCCCACGATGGTCAGCGTAGCGCTGATCTCGGCGGTAGGTGTCACGCCAAGGGTGCTCAGCGAGACCGTCACAGGCCAGCTGCCCGCGCAGATCGTCTCCTCACAGGGAAAGAGCAGCCCGGCATCCAACTCTTCGTTGCCGGTGCTCTGGCCTTGGAGTGCAACTTGTGTCAAGCCAATGTCATCTGTAGCTTGAAACGCAACAGTAAATGTCCCGCTCGCGACAATCTGGGTCGGCACCACGGTGAGCACCAGGCTCGGCGGCGCGTCTGTCTGCGTGCATGGCGGCAGCGTGACCTCGGCAGCATCGGCAAAGGCGGATACTCCAGCTGCGTTAAAGGCCAGTACGCGATACAGATAGGTATTGCCACAGGTGACCGTCCTGTCCACGAACTGCTCCGCATTGGCGGGTGCCAGCCCGATGCTGGCGTCCATGTCATTGCGGTATACGCGAAAGGCGTCTTCGTTCACTGACTCGTCCAGCCACGTCAACTGCACTGCAGCGCCGTCCTCGATGACCGCTGCCCGCAGTTCGCCGGGCGCGTCAGGTGGGAGATTCGCCTCGGCTTCGACTTCTACTTGGAACGACAGGGTCAGTTCCGGCCCAAACCGCGTGCCGTCAGCCGTCTGAAGCTGCCAGGTGTTGGTATAGGCACCTGCCTGCGCTGGAGCGTCAAAGGTAACGGCCAGATCCACAGTCTCCCCGGCCGCAGTGGGTGGGACCGGGACGAATACCGGCGCGCCAAGTGCCTCCCCACTGATCTGCGCCACTTGGTAGCCCACACCCCAGGCGCAAGTGCCGCTGTTGCGTACCTGCCAGACCTTGTCCATCTGCGCCTCGGGCGGGAATGCCGTGCCGGGTGGGATCGTCACATCAGCCACAAAGGCAGCCTCGGGCGTGCACGCTGGCTCGGGCAGTGACTCGTCGGCCCGTTCGGTGACCTCGATGGTGATGACTGCTTCACCCAATCGCTCTCCACCTGCTGAGGTCGCCACTACCGCGACCCGCCGTTCCCCCACGCTTTGTGGCACCCAGTACTGCGAGACAGGGAGCGATCTTTGTCCGGGTTGGATCCTGGACTGGACCGGTTGGGAATCCACAGTCTCGCCGTCTACCTGCAGCTCGACCCTGTCAACCTCCTCAAGGTCGCCTTCAGCCTCCAGTGTGGATTCCACTGCGACTTCCTGCCCGATTGCCACTTGGCTGGCGTCCGCAGGCGAGGCAATGAGCACGCGGATCTCGGGAGTCACACTGGGCCCCGGTTCCACTTGGCGGACGGCATCTTGCCGTCTTTGCAGCACGAGCACCAGGGCCAGTCCTACGAGGGCGATCAGAGCGAAGCCAAGAGCCACGCGTCTCCGTCGCTGCCGGCTCGTCAGATCGGGCGGCTTGGGTGCCCTGGCATCTTCCTCGCGAGGGTCTCCCGGTTCCCAGCAGTCCCCATGATTGCAGTGCCAGGTGCCTTTATCGGGATCTATCATCCAGAAGACGCCGTGCGCATCGCGGTACATGAGTTTGGCAACCTGGACGCGGAATGCGCTATCGTCCAGCTCGCCCCTGTCGCGTGCGGTCTCGAGTTCTCGGAAGCGTTTCTCGGCCTGCTTGAAGTCCATCAGGAGTTTCCTACTGGGTGCTTGCGTCGCTTCGGCTCTGGCAGCTGCGTGCTCGGAAGCCGGACAGCACCCCGCTCTTGCTACGATTCAGCCTGGAAGATGCCCTCTGCGTGTTCGAGAAGGACCTCGATTCGTTCCGGAGGCGTCTCCTTGCTCTTCAGATAGTGGCCTAGCAGTTCTGCTGGTGTCAGTTCCTCGGGTGACTCGCCCCCCAGCCGCTGCCGGTACGCACGTTCCATCTCCTTGCTGATGCTGGCCACATAGTAGGCGTCATCCAGTGCCCGGCGAATCTCCCTGTCGTTGAGCAGGCCCTCTTGCTCCGGTTCAGCCTGAACGATCACCCGCACGATGGCCTCAGCCGTATCATGCCCGGCGATAGTGTCCAACAGCGCTGCCAGCGGGTCAGCTTGCTCGCGCACGTCGTCGCGGATCGTCAAGAAGCGCCGGGCCTGCACGCGGCGAAACTCCCACTCCGTATGCCCTCGGCGCACATCGGCGATGACAAATCCTTTGGATTCCTTCTCTTCGCCAAAGTCGATCCGTTCCAGGCTGCCTGCATACACGATGGGCGGTTGCTGGTCCTTGTTGAGTTCCTGGTGCCGGTGGATGTGGCCCAGCGCCACGTAATCCCAGGCTGGGACAGCCAGCACGCTCTTTAGCACCACCACGTCGCGGCCCAACATCACCGTCCGTTCAGACCCGTATTTCGCATCGGACACCGAAAAGTGCCCCAGCAGCACAGCCGGGATCGATGGGTCCACCTGCTCGGCGAGTGCCTGGATATTCTCGGCCACCAGCTGCTGCACAAAGAGATCCAGCTCAGCTATCGTCTTGTCCTTGTGCTCGTCTCGCGAAAGCAGGCGCTGCCGCACCGGGTAGGGTACCGTCGCCACCTGGATGGGCTCCCCGCGCCTCGTGGTGATTAGATGCAGCTGGTCGCGATTGCCGACCGAAACGTTGGGCACGTCCAGCGTATGAAAGATGTCAATGCTCGAAGCTCTTTTGTCCTGGGAAGGGAGGTCGTGGTTGCCCACCAGCAGTACCACCGGGATCCCCGCATCGGCCAGCCT
>JASFLR010000343.1:0-4617 GCA_050117995.1 Anaerolineae bacterium | reverse complement strand
AACGGTGGAAGTGGTGTCTGGACTGGACCGAGGGATTCGCTGGCGCCCCAGAACGCCAGGAACAGGATGCACAGGATCAGGACTACCGTCGCCGGAAATGCATACCTGCGGTTCACCTTACCGTCTCCCGTCATGACTCGATGCTAGGGATTATACTATGGCTGCATGTGGCGCGCAAGCTGCGCGCCAAGCCCACTCAGCTGCAGCCGCCAAACTATTGGATCCAGGACTTGACACCTGCACCGAGATCTTGCATACTGTCCCCACTACCTACTGGAGCGATGACCATGGATCAAAACGAGCTGCTACGCCTGTTGGCATCGGCGGTGCTGATCGTCGCCCTGACCGCCCTGGGCCTGTACGTTGTGCGGCTCGTGCGCAAGCGCCTCCTGGCCTGGACCACGGTGGTTGACGCGGTCCGCGACCCACGCCGGAAACAGCTAACTACCATCATTCAGCTCTTGCATTGGATCGTGGTCGTCGCCCTGGTTCTCTCAGCGGTACTGACCCTCCTGGCAACCTTTGGCATCGACATCACCCCGCTACTTGCCAGTGCTGGCGTGGCTGCCCTGGCAGTGAGCCTCGGTGCGCAAACTGTGATCAAGGACTTTATCGGGGGGCTGCTCATCATCCTGGAGAACCAGTACGCCGTCGGTGACTTTATCTCTGTGGCTGGCATCGAGGGCCGGGTGGAGCACATCACGCTGCGCGCTACCCAGGTTCGGGGTCTGAACGGAGATCTTCACGTTGTGCCCAACGGCGAGGTACGCGTGCTCACCAATCAAACCAGGGACTGGTCGCGCGTGATGCTGGATGTGGGCGTGGCCTACGAGGAAGAGATGGACCGCGCACTCTCGGTATTGGAGGCCGCGAGCGAGGCATTTGCCCAGGACCCGGCCTTTGCACCGGATGTCCTCGAGCCGCCAGAGGTCCTCGGACCCGTTGGCCTCGGCGACTCTGCGGTGAACATACGGATAGCCGTCAAGATCTCGCCGGGCAAGCAGTGGGAGATCGGGCGCGCGCTGCGCAAGGCAGTGCTGGCTGCTTGCGAACGAGAGGGCGTGGAGCTGCCTTACCCGCGCCAGGAGGTATGGGTGCGGACACCAGGACAGGAGAGCGCCAGTGAGCCGTAGCAGCAACGAGAGCGCAGAGCAGACAATGAACCGGGAACGCCTCAAAGCGCTGCTGGACGCCTGTGCTGGTGCCAATGACGTCCTGATCCTGCCCCACAACGACCCCGATCCCGACGCCATTAGCAGCGCACTGGCGCTGGCCTACCTGATCCGGGAAGAGCTGGGCGCCAATGGGCTCGTGGTCTATAGCGGCATCATCGGCCGGGCCGAGAACAAGGCCCTGGTCCGCTACCTGGACCAGCCGTTGCAGCGCCTGGCAAGCACGGACCTGGAGACGATCCGGCCCGTTGCGCTGGTCGATACCCAGCCTGGCACTGGAAACAACGCCCTGCCACCCGCGACTCGAGCGGCAATCGTCATCGACCACCACCCACGGCAGGCACTGAGCAAGACCGCGACATTTGCCGACGTCCGCCCCGAGATAGGCGCCACCTGCACGATGCTCACCGGATATCTTGAAGCCGCCGGCGTGGAGCTGCCCCAGTGGCTGGCGACGGCGCTGTTCTATGGCATCAAAACGGACACGATCGGCCTGGCGCGCGGCGCCAGTCCAGCCGATGTTGCCGCCTATTTCCAACTGCAGGGCCAGGTGGACGTCGAGGCACTCTCCGAGATCGAGCAAGCCCAGTTGCCCCTCGAGTACTTCAAGCAGCTAGACGCGGCATTGCACGCCGCGCGGCTTTACGGCGACCTCGTGGTCTCCTACGTCCCTCAGGCTCACCGTCCTGACCTGGCTGCCGAGATGGCGGACTTGTTCTTGCGGCTGGAGGGGACCCAATGGGTGGTCTGCATCGCGGCCTACAACGATGAGCTGATCCTGTCTGTAAGGACGAGGGAGCGTCGCGGCGGAGCTGGACTGGCGGTACACGCCATCGTGGGTGAGCAGGGCACCGCAGGAGGCCACGGGACGATGGCGGCAGGGCACGTCCCGCTACATGGCAGAGATCCCGACGGGCTAGCTCAAGAGCTCGTAGAACGCGCCCTGCGGCACCTGAGTAAGGCGCCCGAAACCGGTATTCCCCTCACTGCTCACCCTGGCAGCGAACAGTAGCGAACAGGACTCTGCCCTGGCCCACTCATCGCCCTTGTGCTCACCGTATGGGGCCGCGCACGGACCTTGGGCCGGGGCAGGTTAGGCCTGATCAACAAGAAGCAGATCCTTGTCGGCCGGGTGTGACCGGTCGGATCGCAACCCCAGCCCTGATGGCCACAGCCCGATAGAGTCAGCTATGTGCCTGATCTATGGACAGCTCTTAGCGATCAGATTGCAACCCTGAGGCAAGAAAACCCTTCAGGGGCATGGTGAGGACAATTAACACACCGGGTCTATCGCGCATCAAAGGTTGTCGATTGCCAAACGACCTACCGGTTCAGCCAGCTCGAAGGAAAAGATCTGCGAGTAGAAGGAGAGCTCGGCCTCCAGCGCCCGCTTCAAGTTCTCCGCTCGACGGAAGCCGTGCTGCTCGCCTTTAAAGGGCACGTAGGCCACAGCCACCCCTTTGGTCCGCAATGCCTCGACCATCTTTTCAGCCTGGCTAGGTGGCACTACCTGGTCCTCGAGTCCCTGGAAAAAGATCACGGGACAGCTCAGGCGATCAGTGAAGTGGATCGGTGAGCGGTCCATATAACGTTTGCGGCACGCGGGGTAGGGACCCACGAGGCGGTCCAGGTAGCGTGACTCGAACTTGTGCGTCTCCCTTGTCAGTGCCTCGAGATCGCTCACGCCGTAGTAGCTTGCGCCTGCAGCAAAGAGATCCCGGAACGTCAGCGCGCAGAGCGTCGTGTAGCCGCCGGCGCTGCCGCCACGTATGATCAAGCGCTGGTCATCAACGTCCCCGCGCTCGACCAAGTAGCGAGCGGCATTGACGCAATCGTCAACGTCCACAATCCCCCACTGGCCATTGAGTCGCTGGCGGTAGGCCCGACCGTAGCCCGTGCTGCCGCCATAGTTCACATCCAGCACGGCAAAGCCGCGGCTCGTCCAATACTGATAGCCGAGGTTGAACGTGCTGTGGGTGGCCCCTGTGGGTCCGCCATGGCTAATTACCAGCAGCGGCGGTCGCTCCTGCCGAGGACCGGTATAGTCGCGGTTCCGGGGCGCATAGAAGAAAGCATGGGCCGTCAATCCCTTCTCAGTCGGGAACTCGACGGCCACTGGCAAAGATATGTACGCGGGATCGATGTCGGCCTGGCTTTGGCGGCGCACCACGCGATGTTCGCCCGTAGCCAGCTCCAACTCCACAACGGCAACTGCTTCGGTCGGAGAGCCACCAAGAAACAGAGCGCGGCGGGAATCGGCTCGTATCTGGGTAATCATCGTGTACGGCGTGTCAATAGCTTCCAGGTGGCCCGTGCTCGTGTCCAGTCTCGCCAGGTGCCAGTTCCCCTTCTGCCCATACGCACAGATGATGCTAGCATCGGAGGCAAAGGCGTAGGTCGACATACCGAACACCCATTGGGGTAACCCGAACTCGGCCTCCATCGCGCATAGTGACTCGACGTGCCCATCGCGCCAGCGATAGAGATTCCACCAGCCTGTGCGATCAGAGGCAAAGAACAACGTGCCATCGGGCGACCACTCTGGCTGGAAGATCGACTCTTCTTCTCCGCCAGCGACTCGTCTTGAATCTAGCAGGCTGCCATCATCGGCCAGGCTGCCCAGCCACAGTTCAGTACCATCCCAGGGCATGTTCGGGTGGTTCCACGTGAGCCACGCCAGGCGCAACCCATCTGGGCTCAGTCGAGGCGAGGCGTAGAAATCATTGCCTGCTGCCAGCACCTGGCGCGGCTGCCTGCCCTCGAGGTCGACGGCGACCAAGGAGTTGGCAGCCTCCTCTCCAGTTCCATTGTGATCCTCGCAGATGCAGAACATCCTGCCCCTGCGCTCGTCAATGACACCGTCGGCATAGCGAAGCTTTGCTTCAGGAGTGATCGCACGCGGTTCGCCGCCCGACTCCTGGCGGTAGAGCCGCTGGTCGTCCCAATTGGAAAAGTAGACTGTGCCCCCTGCCACCGCGTAGGAGCCTCCCCCGTACTCGTGCACCTGCGTGCGAACATTGAAGGCGGCTGGCGTGACGTCGGTGGCCTGCCCGCCGGGCGACATCCGCACGACCGTATAGCGTCCGCCCTCTTGCGGACGCATCTCGAGCCAGTAAACATCCTCACCATCAAGCATAATGGATGAAAGCCCGACTGCTTTGGCAATGACCATCTCTGCATTGATCGGTGATTTCCACGAACCGTATGTAGCTACGAATGGTTCAGACATAGATTGCCCCCTTCAAAGCCCGCTTTGCAGCGCACCCGACCATCAGGGTCCCGTCAAAGCCCTGCGGCTGCGTATGCCAGATATTGGCCACCCGTCCATCACCCGCTCTCCGAAGTGATTCGTGTCGTTTTTTTGCCCGAGATCACCCAGTAGCTATTGGCAGTCTCAAACATGGGATGGATCCGGCTGATGACGGCATCGGTTGCACCCATGATG
>JASFLR010000342.1:0-4621 GCA_050117995.1 Anaerolineae bacterium | reverse complement strand
GCCGGGATCCTCACCAGCGGCGACGAGGGTCTGTACGGCAAACGCAGTAGTGTTGGTATCGCCGGCTGTTTCCGCCGAGCCGTCCCAAGCCCAATTGCCATTATCCTGCTGGGCGCCACGGATATAGTCGACGGCGGCGGCTGGAATGGGGCGCTCGGCGCTGGCAAGGGCCAGCACGGCCAGGAGGTGGCTGACAAAGGTGTCGGCCTCGCCGCCAATCCTGCCGCTTGCGTCAGTGAGGGCTTCCAGGCTGGCCACCGAGTCCACGCCGCCAAACGCACGGGGATTCTCACCAGCGGCGATTGCCGCCATGATCAGCTTGGCCAAATCGCCGGCATTGCTTGCGGAGGCTGCGTTGGTTTCCAGGTAGGTGAGCGGTGTGTTGCCAGCCTGGTCAAAAGCTGCCAGGTCGCCATCTGCGGCGACGATGGCCAGGGTTACGTCGGCGGTAGAGCCGATGGTGCTGTCCGGGCTGAATCCGCTGCCAAAGCCACCGTCGGCGTTCTGCTGAGATCGAAGGTAGTCCAAAGCGGCCGTGATGTCGGCGGCGGCGAGGACCGGTAGGGCGCCCACGAGGATGGCCGCCAGAACCAGGGTCAGAAATGCTATCCGAATGCGCATGTTGTGCTCCTCTCCATAGGTTTCAACTAAAACACCCTGACCTCTTGGTCAGGGCTTCTTCTCAATAGAAGACCCCTTGCCTATCGACAAGGGGTGGTTCATGGGCCTAATGCCATGCGCCTACCCCCTTTCCGCGAAGGTTCGCAGTGCGCGAACGAGGTGGGTGACCTGGCTTCCTGGCGTATGGCGGCCCATCAGGGCAGCTGTTGCTCAGGTTACAGTTGCGGGACAGCGCCGGACTTTGCTTGCGGTGGACGAGGCTTTGCATGCACCACCGGCTTCCCCCCTTACGACCCCGTGCTTCCGGGCAGCGGGGTACCACGTTCAACGTCATTCAGTTGTGAAGCGAGTATACCATAGCTGTTGGGCAGTGTCAAGCGTCAGACCAGGCCGCGAACCTCCCGGTCCAACTGCTCGAAGTAGGCCACCATGAAGGCGTGGCGTTCCGCAGCGAGTTTGCGCGCGCTCGGTGTCAGCAAGCGATCTTTGATCTTGGATAGCTTCATGTGGAACTCGTGGACTGGAGTGTGCTCGTGGCGCGTAGCCAGGCTCTCCTGGTATCCCGGCGGTACGTCGGCCCAAAGACGCTGTCCCTCGAACCCTCCAAAGGCAAAGGCGCGGGCCACGCCGATGGCACCGATGGCGTCCAGTTTGTCAGCGTCGTGCAGGACTTTGGCCTCTATGGTCTGCGGTGCGGGACCGGCTCGGAAGCGGTGGGCGGCGACGGCATGAGCTACGGCTTCCACCTTTTCCGGAGGATGCCCCGAAAGCAACTGGCGGGCAATCTCGGCTCCGGCATGAGCGTGGTCCTCTGCCATCCGATCGCCATGCCCGCGGGCCACGTCGTGCAGCAGGGTTGCAGTGCGCACAATCTCCCAGTCGGCGTTTTCGGCTCGAGCCAGACGCTCAGCGGTGGCCAGCACGCGCTGGACGTGGTCAAAGTCGTGTATGGCATCAGCTTCTTCGTAGTATTCCCGCGCTTTTTCTACGGTAATCAACTTGATTCCTCCGATTCTGCCAGTGAGTCGAGAAGAGCGCGTACTGCCCTATCGTCGGGAGCGAGGGCCCGCGCTCTGCCGGCCGCAGCCCTCGCGGCAGCAGGGCGTTTCAGTTGGGCATACGCGTTGGCCAGGGCAGCCTGATAAGGCGCCTGGCGCGGCGCAAGTTGGGTGGCTACCCTAAAGTGTGCTGCGGCCTTGGCCCACATCTCGATCTGGGCATAGTGCTGTCCTCGATTGTAATAGTCCACGTGTGTCTTGGGGCCCGAGTCCAGGTCTGCATTGTAGGCGCGAGTCTGCCACTCAAGGGCAGGTGCCATATCTGCCAGCCATGCGGCGGCAAAGATCAGTAGACCAAGGATGACAATGCCTGACACCCAGCCGAGGAGTCCGGTGAGCAGTTCTGCTGCTGGCGCCGCTGCCAGGAGGACCAGGAGAAAAAAGGAGGCAAAGTACATGAACCTGCTCTTAAGGGCAAGTCCGGCGGCTATCACTGCGACCAGACCAGCCATGACGTAATGAACCTGGGTGAGCAGGGCAACGACCTCGGTAAGCCTGTCTCCGATGCCATCAGGGTTGAAAAAGGCGGGGCCGATGATTAGCTTGAAGAGGATCTGATCCAACCACTTTGGCGGTGGCCCACTGCTGACCATCTGGGTAAGGTAGAGTCCCTGGAGTACGGAGGCGATGCCCAGCACCAGCACGTAGACGATCAGCCAGCCTAGCGATGCGCCGCCCGATTTACGTCGCACGCGCAGCTCTACGGAGCGCCCGCAATGGGTGCAGCGAGACGGTCCCGTGACGATCGGGCCGCCGCAGTAAGGACAGCCGTAGGGGTCGATCTCGATGGATTGCCCGGCGGGTCGAGGTTGCTGCATGTCTCGTCCCTGCATGAGGCTCACTGGCTCCTTTGGGATATTGGCGCACATTATACCATAGATCTCTCGCCTGTCCGATTGTGCACCAGGAAGGTTCGGGATGGATGCCAGGCCGGGTTCACCGAGTATTCCATGCGCGTTTTGACACTGGCAAAAGGATCCGGGTTGTGATATAATCCTGCTGTTTCTCAGGGCCTAGAAGCCCGAGTGAGAGCATACCCCTAGGGAGAGGCACACGTTGAGTATGAGTAAGACTTTGGTTGTCTTAAGGTTGGCTTCAGCGTTGTTGGTGTTGGTTCTTGCCTTTGCGGGAGGAGGCACGGCGAGCGCCCAGGATGGTGCTGCCGAGGCGACACCGGCGCAGGGTGCGACAAACGACTCTGGTGAGCCGGTGGTCCGCTTCTACCTGTTCCACAGCCCGACATGCCCGCACTGCTTGGAGATGATCGACAACTATCTGCCCACCGTTTACGAAAAGTATGGCGATCAGGTCGAGTCCGAATACCTGAATGTACAGGAGTCGGACAACTATATCACCATGCTGGGCCTGGAAAGAAAGCTGGGCGTGCCGCAGGACCGGCAGGGTTCGGTGCCTGCCCTGGTGATCGGCGATACAGTGCTCATTGGGGGTTCCGAGATTCCGGCTAATCTGGAGGGGCTGATCGACTCGTATCTGGCCCAGGGAGGTCTCGATTATCCCTCACTGGAAGATCTGCCGGAGGTGGTGCTGCCTACGCCTGTGCCAGCTGTACAGATCTTGGTCTTTGTCGACACGGGTCAGGCTGATTTCGAGGCGCTGAACAACCTGGTGCTCGCATTGGCCCAGCAGTACGATACGGCGCTTGAGGTCTATCCGGTGGACATCACAGTGGAGGAGAATGCCTCAGCACTGGCTGAACTCCACGACTCCCTGCTTGACGGGCAGCCGGTGTCTGGCGTGCCCGAAGTGCTTATCAACTACCATCTGTTGGTGGGTATGGACGAGATTGAGGCAGAGCTGCCGGGGCTCATCGACAAGTACTTGGCCCAGGGCGGGGTCGATATCCCGGCGTGGGAGGATCTGATCGCGGGCCCGCCGGAGGAGACCGCGACGCCGGAAGGCACGTCAGAGCCGGAGGGGACAGCGGGAGTAGAGGGCCCGGCCGAGCCGATCTACATGGCCTACTTTGAGCAGGCAGGCTGCCAGGAATGCGCCCGGACCAGCTACGATCTCAATGTGGTGCAGGAGCAGTATCCCCAAGTCCAGGTTGAGAGCTTTTCCATTGAGGAGGCGGAGAACAAAGCGCTCAATGAATGGTTGTGTGACGAGTATGGTGTGCCCGAGGAACTGCGGCTGTCCACGCCGATGGTCTTTGTGGGGGATGATGTGCTGATCGGCACGGATGCCTACCTCGACAACTTGCTTTCTGCGGTGTCCAAGTACGCAGAGACGGGAGCCGAGCGCGTCTGGGATGACTTTAGTGCGGAGGAGGGCGAGCAGGGTATCATAGACCGGTTTGCCTCATTTGGTGTGCTCACAGTGTTGGGTGCAGGCCTGATCGATGGTCTGAATCCCTGCGCGTTTGCGACGTTGGTGTTCTTTGTCTCCTATCTCGCCTTCACTGGACGTCGCGGGCGGGATGTGTTGTTCGTGGGAGTTTCGTTCACGTTGGGCGTCTTTTTGACCTACCTGCTGGTGGGTGTCGGGTTGCTTAAGGTTGTGCAATCGCTGAGCTTTTTCTCGTCTTTGGGGCGCTGGGTATACCTGCTGACGGCGCTGCTATGTGTGGTGCTGGCGATCCTGACCTTCCGCGACTTTGGCCGGGCGCAAAAGGGCCAGCCTAGCGACATGACCCTGCGGTTGCCCATGAATCTGCGGCGCCGCATCAACAAGGTAATCCGCGAGAGCTCGCAGATGCGGGCCTTTGTCCTGGTGGCCTTTTTCACTGGTTTTGTGGTGTCGCTGCTCGAGCTGGCATGTACGGGCCAGGTCTACCTGCCCACGATCATCTATGTGATGAGCCAACCCGAGCTGGCTGCCCAGGCTTTTCTGTACTTGCTGCTCTACTGCTTGATGTTTATCCTGCCGTTGGTAGTGGTGTTCGTGCTCAGCTACTTTGGGACCAGCTCGGAGCAGCTTGGCCA
>JASFLR010000341.1:0-4632 GCA_050117995.1 Anaerolineae bacterium | reverse complement strand
TGGAATTCAGGCCTGGCTATCATGCGGCACAAGTATACCACGCCACGATCGCCACGTCAAAGACGTCGGGTCGACCATGGGGCTCAGTTGACCGATCTTGTCATTGTCCACGCCAGGGTGTGCGCCAAAGAGACGGCTGTTTTTGACGGCAGGCATCATCCACGGTATAGTACCGCCACTATGGCATCGTTCCATGACGTTGACGGAACCGAGGATTCGGCAGTCATCGGAGAGCGGCTTCTGGATTGGTACGAACGCCACCGCCGTGACCTTCCATGGCGACACACTCGCGACCCCTACGCCATTTGGGTTGCCGAGATCATGCTCCAGCAGACGCGAGTTGACACAGTACTCGACTACTTTGAGCGCTTCCTGGAACGATTCCCTACACTGACCGACCTGGCCATGGCCCCATTGGACGATGTGCTCAAGGCGTGGGAGGGCCTTGGCTACTACGCTCGCGCTCGCAACCTCCACAAGGCAGCCCGGCAGGTCTCTGAGCAGAAGCACAGCGAGATACCTGATACGCCAAAGGCACTTCGCGAGCTACCAGGAATCGGCCGCTATACTGCCGCTGCTGTGGCAAGCATCGCCTTTGGGCACGACGCTGTCGCCCTCGATGGCAATTTACGGCGGGTGCTTTGCCGGATATTTGCCATTGATGATGACCCTGGAAGACCCAACACTCAGCGAACTCTGGAAAAGCTGGCCGAAGGCATGATGCCGCCGGGACGCGCCGGCGACTTTAATCAAGCGCTCATGGACTTGGGAGCCATGGTCTGCACCAGAAAGCCTCGGTGCTTGTTGTGTCCGACCAGCAATTGGTGCCGGGCTAATCGAGAAGGTATCCAAAACGAGCTGCCCATCCGGGCCACACGTACAAAGCGTCCGCATCGCGACGTAACGGCTGGCATCATCTGGGATGGCAATGGTAAGTTCCTGATCACGCAACGCCCGCTCGACGGTATGCTCGGCGGCCTCTGGGAGTTTCCCGGAGGCAAGCGCCGCCCTGGCGAGGCTCTGCCCGCCTGTCTGCGCCGGGAGATACACGAGGAACTGGCCATCGAGATCCAGATCAACGATCTCCTGTGCCGTGTCGAGCACGCCTTCACCCACTTTTATATGACGCTATACGCTTTCGAGTGCCAGTGGTTGAGTGGTGACCCACAGCTTCTGGGCTGTGCTGACCTGCAATGGGTGACGCTGGACCACCTTGACACCTATGCATTCCCTGTGGCCGATCAGAAGATCATCTCCCATCTGCGCGAACAGCGCGCAAATACCTGAACAAAGGACAAAAAAGTCCCGAGTCGCCTGGCCGATACATCGCCCCCCACGACATGAACGACATGGTACCTATACGAGTAACCTTCCAGCAGCGCATCACCGACTTGCTCCAGCCCCGCTCAGCGCAGGGCGCCATCCGGCGAGACGTGTTCCGGCTGGCGCTGCCCGCTATGGGCGAGCAGATGTTGAGCATGATGGTGGGCATCGTGGACACCTACCTCGTCGGCCACCTGGGTGCAGCCTCCCTGGCAGCCGTTGGATTGGCCAACCAGTGGGTCTTTATGGCAACAATGCTCTTTGGCGCAGTCGCCACGGGAGCCACAGCACTCATCGCCCGATTCGTGGGCGCGAGAGAGAAGGCGCAAGCCAATGAGGTATTGCGCCAGTCCATGCTGCTCGGGGCGGGCATCGGTGTGATCGCCACAGTCTTTGGGTTCTCACTGGCCGAGCCGGCAGTCCAACTCCTGGGCGCAGACGAGGAAGTAGTCACGCTGGGCGCCTCCTATCTTCGTGTTGTGTCCAGCATCTTTTTCTTCTCAACTCTCATGTTCATCGGCAACGCCAGCATGCGTGGAGCAGGTGATACCCGAACACCGCTGCTGGTGATGCTGGTGGTCAACGTGGTGAACGTCGCCGTAGCCTGGACGGCTATAAATGGACCCTTTGGATTGCCCAAGATGGGCGTGGTTGGCTCGGCGCTCGGTGCTGCAACAGGGCGCATGACCGGCGGCCTTCTGGTCGTGTACCTGCTTCTAAAGGGGCGCGCCGGCATCAAGTTACGGTTGGCCCATCTCCGGCCTGACGTCGACTTGATCCGCCGCGTTTTGCACGTTGGCCTGCCGACGGGCATGGAGCAGCTTCTTTTCCGGTTGGGGCAGATGGTCTTTGCCCGCATTCTGGCCGAGCTAGGAACGGTTGCTTATGCTGCCAACCAGGTAGCCATGAATGGCTGGTCACTATCGTTCATGCCCGGGTTCGGCTTTGCGCTGGCTGCAACCACTCTTGTGGGCCAACGATTGGGTGCTAATGACCCCGAGGGCGCGCAGCAACGCGGATACACATCGTACCGATTGGCCGCAGGCCTAATGGGCTCGGTGGGCATCCTCTTCTTGCTCTTTCCAGCCCAGATCGTCGGATTCTTCACAAACGATCCAGAGATCATCGAGATCGGCACTATGCCGCTGCGCATGGTCGGCCTGATCCAGCCGGTGCTATCCGCGACGATGGTCTTTCCCGGTGCACTGCGGGGCGCGGGAGATACGCGCTTTCCGATGGTCGTGACCGCCGCCGCCATCTGGCTGATCCGGCTGCCACTGGCTTACCTCTTTGCCATCGTCCTGGGGTGGGGACTGCCAGGGGCCTGGAGCGCCCTAGCCCTGGATCTTTGCATGCGCGGCTTGCTCAACTTCCTCCGTTTCCGCGGAGGACGATGGAAGTCGATCGAGGTCTGATCAGTCTCCGAGAAGACGGCACGCCTACCATGCCGACCCGCCACCCGGAGTGTCAGCAGTCAACGCCAGCTCAATCGAAACTCATGAAACGACGCACCGTCTGCACAAACTCGCGCAGCGAGGGACGGTAGGGGTGGATCCGGTTCTTGATGGCATAGCCTTTCCACAGTTTGTATGCCAGACGGAAAATGGGATTGGGCGGGAACTTGATGAGCCAGCGGACCAGGCCAGCGATGCGCGGCCATTCAACCGCCAGGGCAAAGAGCTTGTTGAGGTTCTCAATTTGGCGCTTTTCCTCCGGCGTGGAGAAGCGAAGCACTGATCGCTCCCATGCAGACGGATCAATATCGTCCAGCGCGCCCTCGACGTATCCGCCATTGCGGGCATAGTCGCCGAGCTCGGTTCGGGGATAGGGCTGGTACAAAAACGCATTGGCATAAGCCGGCTTGCAGGCATGGTTCAGGGCGAGGGTCCTCATGTCTAGCTCCAGGCTTCCGCCGGGCAAGCCAAGCATGTTGGTCGTGAGCAGCTCGATGCCAGCCCCCCGGATCAGACTGCTGGCATCGACGATCTGCTGATCGGTCATGTTGCGCTTCAGGATCTTGTTGCGCAGCTCCGGATCACCTGTCTCCAGGCCCATGCCTACACTGACACATCCAGCCTGCTTGAGCAGGTCGATCTTTTTCGGGGTGACCAGGTTGGCGCGGACGTTGCAGAAGAAAGGCAGCCCGATCTCGCGGGGGAATTCGGCAGCAAGCTCCTCCAGCCAGCGATCGTAGACAATAAAGAGATCATCGAGAAAGACCACAAACTGCATGGGGTAGCGCTCCTGCACCCAGCGCACCTCCTCGACGACTTTGTCCACGCTCATCTGGCGCAACCGATTGCCTTTGCCACGGTAGATCTCGGCCAGCGCGTGATTGAAGCAATATGTGCAATCGTAGGGGCATCCTCGGCTGGTAATAAAGTGCTTGATGCCGCCCTGCCGGGTGAATTCGTCGGCCTCGAATAGCAACTCCCGATCAGGGAAGGCAATAAGATCCAGATTATCCTCCGCAGGCCTGACCGGATTCCGCTCAATCTCTTCGCCGTCCTGCTTGAACCACCAGTTCTCAATGCCTGCCAGTGGCTGGCCCCTCTCAAGCATCTGGACCAGCTCTACTATGGCCCCCTCGCCCTCACCAACGCAGACCGCATCCACGCCAGGCTCCTCGACATACTCGGGGAAGTAGGTGGGGTGCGGTCCACCAAAGACCGATAGGACCTCTACCGCGTCCTTGATCCGGAGGTTGAGGTCACGGTAATAGGCCTGCGAACCGGTATAGACGCTGTAGCCGACGACATGCGGCTGCCACTGCCGGGCGGCCAAGACAGGATCCTCCTGACTGGCTATCGAGAGGCGTACCTCGTGTCCGGCCTGCCGGAGGGCACTGGCCAGATACAGCAAACCCAGTGGTTCGTAATCAATCTGCTTCTCGACGAAAAGTACACGCACGTCTGATCTTCTCCCATAGATCCAAAGTGACCAACGACCAGCTCTCGGACCACGATCCGGTCATTGGTCATCCGGAATTGCTCACCAAGAGCGACTAGCTCATGCCGACTCCAGCCACGGGCGTGCCGCAGTTTGCACACCTGCCATCACGGATGTTGCGACGCCTGACTTGAAAGCCCCACCGCTCGAGCACGGTCTCGCCACAATTGTGGCAGAAGGTGTTCTCCAACCGGGCACCGGGCATATTGCCGACATAGACGTATCTTAGCCCGGCCTCGCGGCCCAGATCGTAGGCCCGTTGCAGAGCAGTTGCCGGAGTCGATCCCCGGTTCTGCATCTTGTAATCAGGATGGAAGCGGCTCACATGCCAGGGGACCTCAACGCCCAACTCCCCAGCGA
>JASFLR010000340.1:0-4634 GCA_050117995.1 Anaerolineae bacterium | reverse complement strand
CAGGTTGTGGATGGCGGCACACGGGGACTTGGCCTCGTCAGCCTCATGGAAGGGTGGCAGCGCGTGATACTTGTGGACGCCGCAGATGTGGGTCAGGCTCCGGGTCGCTTTGTGCGTTTCACGCCGCAGGAAGCGCAGCTGTTGGGCCAGGACCTGCACCTTTCCGCCCACGAAGCCGGCTTGCGCGACGCACTCCTCCTGGCCAATGCCTTGAATCTACTTCCCGAGGAGATCGTCATCTACGGTGTGCAACCGGCCAGCCTTGACTGGGAGGATCGGCTCAGCCCTCAGGTAGAAGCCACTATCCCGGTCCTCGTCGGCTCGATCCTTGACGAGCTCCGGGCTGATGCCGCAGCTCACTCAGCATCCAACACGCATCCCAGCACGCTCGCGAAAGAATAGGAGGAAGGCAACCATGGCAAATGAAAAGATCTTGGTCATCGATGACGACCCGGATTTGGTGGAGGTTATCAGGCTGACCCTCAAGGCCAGCGGGTTTCAGGTTTTCAGCGCTGCCAACAGTGTAGAGGGATTGGCAAGAGTCAAGGAGATCAACCCCGATCTGATCATCCTAGACGTGATGATGGACTATACGACTGAGGGATTTCAGGTCTCTCTCAAGCTGCGCAACCCCGATCCGGCATCCGAGTACGCAGAATACCGCGACATACCGATTCTGATGCTCACAGCGATACATAATACCACCCCGCTGCGATTTGAGCCGGAGGGTGACTATCTACCCGTCGACAGCTTTGCCGAGAAACCACTCGAACCCGGTGAGCTCGTCAAGAAGGTAGAGGAACTCCTCGGAGATTAACAAGCCTGGCTAGGCCAGCACTGGCCTGGACCTTCAAAGCCGGTCCGGGCGCTGGCCTAGCCAGCACAGCATATAAAGGCGACCATCAACTCGGCACGCTTGCACAATCACTACAACGGTCGCTGGGGAGTGAAGCATAGCCGAGCACTTGGCCCATTGTTCCGCCTTGAGTTTGCGCCGAGCACGCCAACCGGGTATTGTAGAACCGCAGGCGGCGCCAGTCAATGGAACGCACGCACTTCAATTGGATCGCCCGCTCTGACAGAAATGGGTGGATCTGGCGATCGGCTCTCAGTCATTGCGATCTGCTGATACCCAGAGGATGGAACCCCAAATGAAAGATAGCAGCCCGCCAACTGCCGACTTGCAGGCTAATGACAGGCTGAATCACGCCTGGCTGGTCCGTCTCCGGTGGTTCTACTTTGTCGGGGTCCTCGAAATACGGCTGAGATGGATAGCTGCAGCATCGGTGCTGCTGGCAACCCTGGTGCTGGACACCGTGCTCGGGCTATCAGTGCCCGCCTGGCCCCTCTACGCCATCGGCTTTTCCATGCTGGTCTACAACTTTTTCCTGCACAGGTACCTGGAGCGCAAATTTACCTATCCAACCTCGGTACCGGGCAGCGAGTACGAAGGTCTGCTGCAGCTCTACTGGCGGGAGCGAGAAAGCCGCGGCATATCCGAAGCCACCAGTTTCGATCGCTTTGTCCAGGTTCAACTCAGCCTGGATTGGTTGGCCATGATCCTGCTGGTACACCTTACCGGCGGTGTGACCAGCCCACTGCTATTCTTCTTCGTCTTCCACTTGATTGTAGCTTCTGCTCTGCTCTCGCGCAGGACCTGTTATATCTTTGCCACCGTGGCTGCTCTTGCTGTAGCCATATTGGCCCTGCTCGAGTATACGAATGCTATCCCCCACATGGCCGTCGTGCTGACCACAGAAGCGCTCCACCACGACGGGCTATACGTAACTGCCGTAATCTCCTTCTTCACCATCAGTATGTACATGTCTGTGTACCTCGCCACCAGCCTTAGCCAGTATCTCCGGCAGCGCGACGAGCAGATGCTGCGCTTGCAGCAGAGCCTATCCGATGCCTATCAACTTATCCAGACCCTGTACAACGTGACCAAGACGGTCAGTTCTACCCTGGACCTGGATGAGGTGCTCGAGCTCATTGCCCGGAGTGCTGCGGATGTCATGCAGGCCAGCGCCTGCTCGATCATGCTGGTGGACAAGAGCGGCAACACGATCGACACAGTTGCCTCCTTTGGACTTGGCGACCAGTTCATAGACGCCGGCCCCGTTGATATGGATCAGATCAACTACGTGTCCAAAGCACTCAAGGTAGGCCAACCGACCATCGTGCCCGACACTTCGAAAGAGGACGAACTGCCTTGCGCAAAGGCAGCACGGGCTGAGGGTCTTGCCTCTATCCTCTGCGTGCCTTTGCGCATCAGGAACGAGCCTGGAGGCGTGCTCTGCGTCTACAGCGACCAGCCAGGCCATTTCATCGAGCCTGACGCCGAATTCCTCACAGCGCTGGCCAATGCAGTGGCTACAGCCGTGGAAAACGCCCGTGCCTACGAGGCCCTGCAAACTGCTGATAAGGCCAAATCCGACTTTGTCCGGATGGTGACCCACGAGTTCCGCTCCCCCCTTTCCGCAGTGCAGAGTATGCTCCGCCTCTTGGAGCTGGGCATTGTCGAACCGCTAACCGAGCAGCAGAAGGACCTCGTACAGCGCTCGCAGCGGAGAATCGCACATCTGCTCGCCCTGGTCAAGGATCTCCTTGAATTGGCTGCCGGCAAGATGGAGTTGCTCCAGACCGAGAAACGAACGGTGCGTCTGAGTGACATCATTCGCCGGGTTAGCGAAACGATGATGCTCAAGGCTTTAGAGAAGGGCATCCAATACAGTGTGGATCTGGGAACGGAACCGTTGACGCTCTCTGGGGTCGAGGATAGCCTGGAACGGATGGTCATGAACCTGGTGAGCAATGCTATCAAGTACACGCCCAGCGGCGGTACCGTCACGGTCAAGGCTTGGTGCGAGGACGACGAGATCGAACTGGAAGTCTCTGATACCGGGATCGGCATCCCGGAAGAGGCACTGCCACGTATCTTTGCCGAGTTCTACCGGGCGAGGAACGCCAAGGATATGGAGGTAGATGGTACTGGCCTCGGCCTGGTTATCGCCAAGGACGTAGTCGAACAGCATGGAGGTAGCATCTCGGTACGCAGTCAAGTAGGAGAAGGAAGTACCTTCCGCATACGCCTGCCGCAGGAGCAGTCAGGGAAAGGTTCTCCGGCAGGGCGGTAGAAAAGTGGGAAAATGAAGCCCCCAAAGTTCAGAATCGGCGGCATCATCCAGAAGCGCGATCTGGCCAGCATCGGCATCATGGGCATCCCCAATCGCCCAGGTGTAGCTGGCGCCATTCTTAGCGCCCTTGGGGAGAAGGGGATCAACTGCCACTTCATCGTCCAACTGAGTGACGCCGAGAGACAGGACAGTGTTGTCCTCTGCGTGGCTCAGAGCCAGCTTGAAGCGGCCCTTGACATCCTTAAAGGGGTAAGTATTCGCGTCGATGCACAGGCCATGAACCACGGCAGCGCAGTGGCCATGCTCGCCATATTCGGGCCTCACTTCGGGGAGCGTCCCGGCATAGCTGGCGCCATGTTCACAGCGCTGGCTGCCGCCGGGATCAACACCCTCTCCATAAGCACCTCAGTCTCAACGATATCCTGTCTCATCGACGCCGAGCAATTGGATGATGCCATCCAGGTGCTGCGAGAGACCTTCTTACCACCCCGAGCCAGCTGCTGAGGTCCGCCCTCCCCAATAGCACCTGCGTAGGATGTACTTCACATAGATATAGAGGCCGCGTCAACTGTCCGGGAAGCCGGCACGCCACATACAGATTTTGGCATCAGAAGCCCTCTCTCCTCCGCTGCCACTGGCTGATGCCAGTCGGCTGCCTCAACGCACAGATAGCACGCTGGACAAACGACGGATGTGTTGCTCTTCTTCCCCGATGATGCGATCGACCGTCTGCTGATCGGCGCTTTTCACAACACCCCGCAGCCCCTGGTAGAATTTGAGGGTCTCCTTCTCGAAACCCAGGGCAGCCTCCAGCGCTTCTCTCTCGTCCTGCACGCTCACCGCGTTGGACAGGTCACCATCCGGCTTGTCGAACACGCGCTGGTTGAGCAGCGCGCCCGTATACTCCTGGAACTGATCCCATTGCTCATCGGACAGGGCAGTCCGCACGATGTCGCGCCCCATCTGCTGAAATGCTCGATAGTGATATTGCTCCTGGATCGCCAAATCCTCAAATAGCTCTTTCATCTGAGTCGTCGTTGCCTGCTTGGCGGCAGCGTTGTAGAATGCCTCACCCTCTTCCTCGAGCTGCATCGCGATCTCGATAAGCTCTTCTCCGGTTAGTATTGCCATCTAAATTTCCTCCACACTGTCGTTGCTCTAATAGGGCGTACGGCCCCGGTCTACATGAACGCCGCGTCCCGTCTATGAGAATGCCATCAACTCGTAGGGAACAGGGCCCCTACCAGCAGAAACGCCAAGCCTGCGAGTGCCCTGGGAAAAGGGTATCCCTTTCGCAGTAAAGCCAGAGCACTCGCCAGGCCCCCACTGCCCAGGCCTTAGCTCAGCGAACTATCAGCCCCGCGACTTCCCTATCGTGGAACCTCGGAAGCCAACTTCAGCCGCTCCAGTCCCGAAGCAACTGAGCCAGCAGTCGCACGCCGAATCCGGTCCCACCCTTTTGTAGATACGCCGGCACCTTGGGCGAGGATGGTCGCT